>NZ_JBNCAR010000030.1:0-44393 GCF_051280715.1 Thauera sp. AutoDN2
CCGACCACGTTCTTGCAGAACTGGATCGAACGACAGGATCAGCAAGAAATGGCAGCATGAGGACGACCGCTTGGAAGGCGGAAAACGTAGGGCACCTCATTGCGTGCGCAGAGCAACGCGAACCCCAACCCCAACCCCAACCCCAACCCCAACCCCAAACCAACCCAGAGAGGATAGAACCATGAACCGTTTCGCCCGATTTTCCGCTGCCCTGATCGTCTCCGTCGCTGCCGCTTCGCCGGTACTGGCGGCGCCCGAAACCTACACCATCGATTCCACGCACACGTTCCCGAGTTTCTCCTACAGCCACTTCGGTATGTCCACCCAGGTGTCGAAGTTCGACAAGACCTCCGGCACCGTCACCCTGGACAAGGCGGCCAAGACCGGCGCGGTCGACATCACCATCGACATGACCTCGGTGAACACGGGCTACGCGACCTTCAACGAGCACATCCAGGGCGAGGACTTCCTCGATACTGCCAAGCATCCGACCGCCACCTTCAAGTCGACCCAGGTCACTTTCGATGGTGACAAGCCAGTCACGATCGATGGTGAGCTGACCATCAAGGGGGTGACCCGGCCCGTGACACTGACCGTGAACCACTTCGCCACCATGCCGCACCCGATGCTGAAGAAGGACGCCATCGGCGCCAACGCCAGCGCCGTGATCAAGCGCAGCGAGTTCAACGCCGGCAAGTACGCACCCAACGTAGGGGACGCGGTGACGATCACCGTTTCGCTCGAGGCGATTCGAAACTGAGCGTGCCGAGGGCTTGCGGCCCGGGCAGGCAGGGGCCACCCGGGCCGCAGCTTCGTTGAGATCCGGAGAACCCCGATCGGCGCTGGCGCGGCTGCGTGCTTGACCTTCCTATCTTGGCAAGGTTTACAGTGTGGGCATGTTGCTGAACGCCCGGGAAGGACCCGCCATGAATACGAGCACTGCCGCGCCCGCCAAGGGCGTCGAGCGCACCCTGAACATCGCCGGCATGAACTGCGCTTCGTGCGTGGCACATGTCGAAAAGGCTTTGCTGAAAGTCGAGGGCGTGCAGGCGGCGAGCGTGAATCTGGCCACCGAGGCGGCAAGCGTGCGCGCGCCGGCCTCGGTGCCGCTGTCGGTGCTGATCGCTGCGGTGGAGAAGGCCGGTTATGCGGTGCGGCGCGACAGGCTGGAACTCGACATCGAGGGCATGAGCTGCGCAGCGTGCGTGGGCCGTGTCGAGAAGGTGCTGCAGCGCGTGCCGGGCGTGGTGACGGCGAACGTGAACCTGGCGGCACGCAAGGCGCACGTCGAGCTCGCCGGCGGCGTACCGACGGCGGCCTTGGTGGCCGCGGTGCAGAAGGCGGGCTTCGGTGCGCGCCCGGCGACCGAGGTGAGCGAGGACGCGCGTGAAGCCGATGCTGCGGCCGAAGCGTCCGCGCTGCGGCGCGCGGTGTGGATCGCGCTTGCGCTCACCCTGCCGGTGTTCGTGCTCGAGATGGGCTCGCACCTGATCCCCGGCATGCACGATTGGGTGATGGCCACGATCGGTCACCGCGAGAGCTGGCTGTTGCAGTTCGTGCTCACAAGCGCGGTGATGTTTGGACCGGGGCTGCGCTTCTTCCGCAAGGGCGTGCCTTCCCTGCTGCGCGGCGCGCCCGACATGAATGCGCTGGTGGCGGTGGGCACCACGGCGGCCTGGGGCTATTCGGTGGTGGCCCTGTTCGCGCCCGGGCTGCTGCCGGCGGGCACGGTCAATGTGTATTTCGAGGCCGCGGCGGTGATCATCACCCTGATCCTGATCGGCCGCCTGCTCGAAGCGCGCGCGCGCGGCAAGACCAGCGACGCGATCCGCCGCCTGATGCGCATCCAGCCGCGCACCGCGCGGGTGCGCAGGGGCGGGCTGACAGGTGCAGAGGTGGTGGAGATTCCGATCGCCGAGGTGGCGGTGGGCGACGTGGTCGAGGTGCGCCCCGGCGAGAAGGTGGCGGTCGATGGCGAGGTGGTCGAGGGGGCTTCGTTTGTCGACGAGTCGATGATCACCGGCGAGCCGGTGCCGGTGGAGAAGCGCGCGGGCGCGACCGTGGTCGGCGGTACGCTCAACGCCCGTGGCGCCTTCGCCTTCCGCGCCACGCGGGTCGGGGCGGACACGGTGCTGGCGCAGATCATCCGCATGGTCGAGGCGGCGCAGGGCGCCAAGCTGCCGATCCAGGCCATGGTCGACAGGGTCACCATGGTGTTCGTGCCGGTGGTGATGGTGCTGGCGGCACTCGCCTTCCTCGCCTGGCTGCTGTTCGGTGCGGCCTGGCTGCCGGCGGATGTGCCGGTGCTGACCTTCGCGCTGGTGAATGCGGTGGCGGTGCTGATCGTCGCCTGCCCATGCGCGATGGGGCTGGCGACGCCAACCTCGATCATGGTCGCCACCGGGCGCGCGGCACAGATGGGCGTGCTGTTCCGTAAGGGCGACGCGCTGCAGTTGCTGCGCGATGCGGCCGTGGTGGCGGTGGACAAGACCGGCACGCTCACCGTGGGCAAGCCGCAGCTCACCGACCTGGTGGTGGCCGAGGGCTTCGCGCGTGCGGACGTGCTGGCGCGGGTGGCAGCGGTGGAGCGTGCTTCCGAGCATCCGATCGCCGCGGCCATCGTTGCCGCTGCGCGCGCGGATGGGCTGGACATCGCGGCCACCGAGGGCTTCGAAGCGGAGGCTGGCTACGGCGTGCGCGCGATGGTCGCCGGGCTGCGCGTCGAGGTTGGCGCCGACCGCCTGATGCGCCGGCTTGGGCTGGAGGTCGATGTGTTCGCCGACACCGCGGCTCGCCTCGCCGACGAGGGCAAGTCGCCGCTCTACGCCGCGATCGACGGTCGCCTGGCGGCCATCCTCGCGGTGGCCGATCCGCTCAAGCCGACCTCGGTGGCGGCGGTGCAGGCGCTGCATGCGCTGGGCCTGAAGGTGGCGATGATCACCGGCGACAACGAACGCACCGCGCGCGCGATTGCGCGCCAGGCCGGGATCGACGAGGTGATCGCGGAGGTGCTGCCCGACGGCAAGGTGGCGGCGCTGCGCAGGCTGGCTGGGCGCGGTGAGGATGGGGAGGCGGCCGGCCGCCGCATTGCCTTCGTCGGCGACGGCATCAACGACGCGCCCGCGCTCGCCGAAGCCGATGTCGGCATCGCGATCGGCACCGGCACCGATGTGGCGATCGAGAGCGCCGATGTGGTGCTGATGTCGGGCGACCTGATGGGCGTTCCGCGCGCGATCGCGTTGTCGCGCGCCACCATGCGCAACATCGGCCAGAACCTGTTCTGGGCCTTCGCCTACAACAGCGCGCTGATCCCGCTCGCCGCGGGGGCCTTCTACCCGGCCTTCGGGCTATTGCTGTCGCCGGTTTTCGCCGCGGCGGCGATGTCGATGTCGAGCGTGTTCGTGCTCGGCAACGCGCTGAGGCTACGTCGCTTCAGCGCCGAGGCGGCGGCGGGCTGAGGGGGCGAGTCATGATGAACATCAGCAAGGCCGCCACCGCATCGGGCGTGTCGGCGAAGATGATTCGCTACTACGAGTCGATCGGTCTGCTTCCGGCTGCGCGGCGCACCGACTCCGGCTACCGCACATACACCGACGAGGCGGTGCATGTGTTGCGCTTCATCCGCCGTGCGCGTGATCTCGGTTTCTCGGTGGCGGACATCGGCGAACTGCTCGCGCTGTGGCGCGATCAGGGGCGGGCGAGTGCGGACGTGAAGCGCATCGCGCTCGGGCATGTCGCCGCGCTCGAACGCAAGATTGCGGAACTGCAGGGGATGGTGGATACGCTGCGCACGCTCGCTGCGCATTGCCACGGCGATGCTCGCCCGGACTGCCCGATCCTGGCGGACCTGGATGCGGGCGGTGTCGGGCGTGCGTGCTGCGGCACCGATCAGGCGAGCTGATCGAGCGCTTTCTCGAGCGTGGCGACGCTGCGCTCGATATGGTGCAGCTTGTCGAGGCCGAAGAGGCCGATGCGGAAGGCCTTGTAGTCGGGGCGCTCGTCGAGCGCGAGCGGCACGCCGGCAGCGACCTGCAGACCGGCCGCGGCGAACTTGGCGCCGGTCTTGATGCCGTCGTCGGCCGTGAAGCTCACCACCACCCCGGGGGCCTGGAAGCCGGCGGCGGCCACGCTGGTGAAGCCGCGTGCCTCGAGCAGGGCGCGCACGCGGCGACCGAGCTCAAGCTGCTCTTCCTTGACCTTGTCGAAGCCATAGGCCTTGGTTTCGCGCATCACGTTGCGCAGCGTCACCAGGCCGTCGGTGGGCATGGTGGCGTGGTAGGCGTGGGCGCCGCCCTCGTAGGCTTCCATGATCTGCAGCCACTTCTTGAGGTCGCATGCGAAGCTCGTGCTGGTGGTGCCCTCGATGCGCTCGCGTGCGGCGGCGCTGAGCATCACCATCGCGCAGCAGGGCGAGGCGCTCCAGCCCTTCTGCGGCGCGCTCACCAGCACGTCGACGCCGACTGCGTCCATATCCACCCACACGGTGCCCGATGCGATGCAGTCGAGCACGAACAGGCCGCCGACCTCATGGGTGGCGTCGGCCACCGCGCGCAGGTAGTCGTCGGGCAGCATCATGCCGGCCGAGGTTTCGACGTGCGGCGCGAACACCACGTCGGGGCGGTGCTGGCGGATGGCGGCAACGACCTCTTCGATCGGCGCCGGGATGAAGGGTGCCTGCGCCTCGGCGCGTACCTGGCGCGCCTTGAGCACCACGGATTCGGCGGAGATGTTCCCCATCTCGAAGATCTGCGTCCAGCGGTAGCTGAACCAGCCGTTGCGGATCACCAGGGTCTTCTTGCCGGTGGCGAACTGGCGCGCGACCGCTTCCATGCCGAAGGTGCCGCTGCCGGGGACGATGGCGACGGCGTGGGCGCGATAGACCGTCTTCAGCGTCGCGGACAGCTCGCGCATGACGCCCTGGAAGGCCTGCGACATGTGGTTGAGCGAGCGATCGGTGTAGACCACCGAGTATTCGAGCAGGCCATCGGGATCGACGTTGGACAGCAGACCGGGCATGGAAACCTCCTGGGGAGCGGGGATTCTTCGAGGAAAACAGGGTGGGGCAAAGGACCGGGGGTAAGGCACCGCGGCCAGCCTGTGCGGCGGCGGTGCATTGGCCCCAAAGCGGTCATTCTAGCGCTTCGCGCGACTTGCGGGCGACGCGGTGCGGAGCCTCAGAGCGCCAGTCCGGCACGCTTGCGCAGGGCAGCGACGTAGGCCGCGCCATCGGGGGGGGTGTTGTTGCGCTGGGCGTTGAACAGCATCTCGCCCAGGCATTCGAGCGCGTCGTGCATGGCCTGGTGGCGATCCCCGCGGTGTGCGCAGGCGGCTTCGAAGGCGGCGCGGATGCCAGGGGGCTGGTCGATCGAGAGCTGCTCCTCGATCGCCAGGTGCAGCGACAGGTGGAGGAAGGGATTGACCTGCCCGGCCTCGGGAGGGAAGTCGCGGTCGATCGCGTCCGGGTCCTCGACGATCGGGTGGTACTCGGGGTGCAGCGCGATGATGTCGGCGGCGATGGTTTCCATCGGCGTCAGCACTTCCCGGGCGCGGGCCTTGCGCCAGGTGTCGATGAAGAAGCTGCGCACCTGATCTCGGCTGGGGTTGAACATGTCGTGTCCTCGGTGTCGTGCGCCCTCGGGCGCGGGGGTGTTCTCACGCGGGTGAAGGCTGCGGTCGCGCGACCGTGGGCGCCCGCATGGACCTTCAGTCGGTCTTGTCGCGGCACAGGCACAGGTCGCGCACGATGCATGCGCCACACTTCGGCTTGCGAGCGGTGCATACGTAGCGGCCGTGCAGGATCAGCCAGTGGTGGGCGTCGAGCAGGTAGTCCTTCGGCACGCGCCGCAGCAGCGCCTTCTCGACCTCCAGCACGTCCTTTCCGGGGGCCAGCCCGGTACGGTTGGCGAGGCGGAAGATGTGGGTATCGACCGCCATCGCCGGCTGGCGGAACACGGTGTTCAGCACCACGTTGGCGGTCTTGCGGCCAACGCCGGGCAGGGCTTCGAGCGCCTCGCGTGTCGCCGGCACCTCGCCGCCGTGGCGTTCGAGCAGCAGGTGCGACAGCGCGAGCGTGTTCTTCGCCTTGTTGCGGAACAGGCCAATGGTCTTGATGCACTCGGCGATGCCTTCCTCGCCGAGCGTGACCATGGCCTCGGGGGTGGGCGCGAGCGCGAACAGCTTGCGTGTGGCGAGGTTGACACTCCGGTCAGTGGCCTGCGCCGACAGCACCACTGCCACCAGCAGCTGATAGGGCGAGGCGTACTCGAGCTCGGTCTGCGGGTTCGGGTTGGCCTCGTGCAGGCGGTGGAAAAACGCGCAGATCGCCTCGCGCTTCATCGATGCCATGCGGGGCGCTAACTCGCGGCCGGTTCGGCGCCTTCCTCCGCCTTGGGCGCCGGCGTGGGCGCGGGCGGCGGGTTGCGGCGCGCGCGCGCGGCCAGGCGGGCGTTGATGGCGTTGAAGGCAGCGATCAGCATGCCGAGCGCGAAGAAGGCGCCGGGCGGCAGGATGGCGATCAGGAAGCCGGGATAGTCGTCGCCGAAAACATTGATCGGCGATGCGCCCGGGATCACCATCTCGATGCCCGACAGCAGGGTGCCGGCGCCGAGCAGTTCGCGGATGGCGCCGAGCAGGCCAAGCACCCAGACCAGCCCCAGCCCCATCATGATGCCGTCGAAGGTGGAACTGAGCGGATCGTTCTTGGCGGCGTAGGCCTCGACACGCGCGAGCACGATGCAGTTGGTGACGATGAGCGGGATGAAGATGCCCAGCACCAGGTACAGGTCGTGGAAGAAGGCGTTGAACGTGAGGTCGACCACGGTCACGAGCGCCGCGATGACCAGGATGAACACCGGGATGCGGATCTCGTAGGGGATGAAGTTGCGCAGGGTTGCGATCGCGAGGTTGGCGACCGACATCACCAGGATGGTGGCCAGGCCGAGACTGACCGCGTTCACCGCGCTGGTGCTGATCGCGAGGATCGGGCACAGGCCGAGGAGCTGCGCGAGGCCGGGGTTTTGCTTCCACAGGCCGTTCCAGGCGATTTCGCGGAATGGGTGTGCAGTCATGTTCATTCTCCCAGCGTGCTGCCGGCCGGCGCGGCAAAGAGCGCATCCATGTGCTCGACGGCGAAGGCAGTGGTGCGCCCGGCGGCGCCGACCACCGCGCGCGCACTGATGGTGGCACCGGTGCGATAGCCGAAGGTGCCGCCATCCTTGCGCACCTTCCATTCGGCGGTGTTAACGTCTTTCCAGGTGGCGATGGCAAACTGGCCGATCCAGGGCATGTCCTTGCGGCGGTCCTTCTTCGGGTCGATGTAGTCGCCCAGGCCCGGGGTTTCCTTGTGATGCGTGACGCGCACACCCGTGAGCAGGCCGCTGGTGTGAACCGCGACGATGAGCGAGATCCGTCCTGCGTAGCCGTCGGTGGCCGCACCTTCGATGATGAGTGCGACCGGTTGCCCGTTCCTGCGCGCACGCCACACACGGCCGCCCTGGTCCATGCCGATCTGCGGGGCAGGGCCGAAGCGCACCACGTCTGCGAGCAGGTCGTTGTTGTAGCTGCGCGGGCGCAGAACCTCGTTGATCAGGCGCATCTGGGCTTCCTGGGCGGAGGCTTCGATGGTGGGGCGCGTGAGCTGGTAGGTGGCGGCCATCATCGCGGTGAACAGCAGCGTGAACACCACCATGATCGCGCCGGTGCGAAGGGCTGTGCGAGTCGCCGAGTAGCGAGCGGTCATTTTTTGCCCTCCCGCGGTTCGTGGCGGTGCCCGAACACCTGTGGCTGCGTCTTCATGTCGAGCAGCGGCACGCAGATGTTCATCAGCAGCACCCCGAAGGCGATGCCCTCGGGGTAGGCGCCGAAGTTGCGGATCAGCCATGCGATGAGCGCAATGCCGCCCGCGAACAGCAGCTTGCCGCGCGGCGTGGTGGCGCCAGACACCGGATCGGTGACGATGAAAAAGGCCGCAAGCATCGCTCCCCCGGTGGCGAGGTGGAACAGCGGCGAGGCGAAGCTGCCTGGTGCGGCCAGCCAGAAAGTACCGGACACCACCGTCAGGGTGCCGAGGAAGGCCACCGGCATGTGCCAGGTGACGATGCGGGTCGCGAGCAGGAACAGGCCGCCGGCGATGTAGCCGAGCGGCACCCATTCCCAGCCGCGCCCGCCGAGCGCGCCGAAGGCGTCGCCCTTGAGGACCTGGTCTACCGTCTGGGTGCCGGCGCGCAGGCCAGTGCGCAGGGCATCCAGCGCGGTGGCGCCGGTGATGCCGTCGATGTCGCGAGGTCCGCCCAGAATCAGCGAGAGCTGGGTGTCAAAAGGCAGATGGCCGGCGGGCGGCCACTGCGACATCAGGGCCGGGAAGGCGACGATCATCGAGCAGTAGGCGACCATCGCCGGGTTGAAGGGATTCTGGCCGAGGCCGCCGTAGAGGTGCTTGACGGCGACGATCGCCACCAGCACCGCACTGACCGTCAGCCACCAGGGCACGATCGGCGGGAAGCACAGCGTGACCAGCCAGGCGGTGACCACCGCGGACAGGTCGGTGACCGCGATCTGCACCGGCCGGCGACGCAGCGCCAGCATCAGTGCCTCGGCGGCAACCGCGGTGATGGTGGAGATGGCCAGGTTGACCAGCACGCCGGCGCCGATGTTGATGACGTGTGCGAGGATGCCGGGCACGAGCGCGACCAGCACGAAACCCATCGTGCGTTGCACGCTGACCGGCTTTCGGACGTAGGGAGAATGGATCATTTCGGGCTCACGGGCGGGGCTCGGCGTCGGTCGTGGCGCGCGTTTCGGCGGACTCGGATTCGGGTGCGGCTGCAACTGCGGCCTCCGCGGAGGGCGGCAGCGCGTCTGCGGCTTCGAGCACCTTGCGGCGCGCTTCGATGTCGGCGATTTCGGCCTGTGTCTGCGGGCTGAGGTTGTCGGTGTTCTGCGGCTTGATCTCGGCCTTCTGTGCCTTGGCGCGGGCCAGCGCGGCAGCGATCAGGGCTTTTTTCGGATCTTCGGCCTCGGCGGCAGCCGGTGCGGTCGATGCGCCCGCGGCCGGGTTCTCGGCCAGCTTGGCCCGCGTCTCTGCGGCTTTGGCCGCGAGCTTGGCAGCCTTTTCGGCCTTCTCACGCTCCTGGCGGAAGTTGCGGAACTCGAAGCGCTCGCGTGCCTGATCGGCGGCGGCCTTTTCGCGCTCGCGCGCCCAGATCTCGCTCTTGGCGAAGCGGAAGTAATCGACCAGCGGAATGTGCGCGGGGCAGACGTAGGCACAGCTGCCGCACTCGATGCAGTCGAAGAGGTGGTATTCCTGCGCCTTGCCGAAGTTCTTCGCGCGGCTGAACCAGTACAGCTCGAATGGTTGCAGCTCGGCTGGACAGGCTTTGGCGCATTCGGTGCAGCGGATGCAGGGTTGCTCCGGCGGGGCGGGCGGGAACAGTTTGGGGGACGCGGCGATGATGCAGTTGCTGCCCTTGACCACCGGAACGTCGAGGCGCGGCATGGCAAAGCCCATCATCGGGCCGCCCATGATGTAGCGGTCGGTGTCGGCTTTCGGGTGCGCGAGCGTGAGCAGGTCCTCCACCGGCGTGCCGATCGGGACTTCCCAGTTACCCGGGTTTTCGGCATTGCCGGTAAGGGTGACGATGCGGCTCACCAGTGGCTCGCCGTGCGCGATCGCGCGATACACCGCATGCGCGGTGCCGACGTTGAAGCATTGCACGCCATAGTCGCCGCCGAGCTTGCCGTAGGGGATCTCGATGCCGGTGAGCACGCGGATCAGTTGCTTCTCGCCACCGGCCGGGTAGAGCGCCGGCACGGGCACGATGCGCACCGGACCTGAAGCTGCACCGGCTGCCTGCTGCATCGCGGCGATCGCCTCCGGCTTGTTGTCCTCGATGCCGACCACGAGCTCGCGTGCGCCAATGAGCTCGCGCAGGATGCTCGCGCCGGCGAGGATGTCGGTCGCGCGCTCGCGCATCAGGCGGTCGTCGCAGGTGATCCAGGGTTCGCACTCGGCGCCGTTGAGGATCAGGATCTCGATGCCGGCCCCTTTGCCGAGCTTGACGTGACTCGGGAAGGTTGCGCCGCCCAGACCGACGATGCCGCAGTCGCGCAGCCAGGCGAGCGCCTCGCCACGGCTCGCGTTGTGGTAGTCGAAGGGGGCGAGTTCGACCCACCGGTCTTCGCCGTCGGGCTCGATCACCACGCAGCGGGTGTCCAGTCCGGACGGGTGGGCCATGGGGTAATCGCCGATCTCCAGCACGGTGCCCGAGGTCGGGGCGTGGACCGCGGTGCCGAGCATGCCTTCGGCTTCGCCGATGCGCTCGCCCTTGAGCACCTTCTGGCCGGGTTCGACCATGCATGCGGCGCTGGCGCGCGCGCTCTGGCGAAGGGGAACGATCAGCCGGGCGGGCAGGGGCGCGCGCCGGATTGCCGGCGTGCAGGACTCATTCTTGTGCGCGTCGGGCTTTATGCCACCGTGGAATCTGAACAGTCGCCCGATCATGATGCCTTCCTGATTTCGACCACCGGGTACTTCCATTTCCAGGTCTGTACGGTATCCGGGACGGCGACCATTTCGATACAGTCGACCGGGCAGGGCGCCACGCACAGCTCACAACCGGTGCACAGGGGGCTGACCACCGTGTGCATCTGCTTTGCGGCGCCCACGATGGCATCGACCGGACAGGCCTGGATGCACAGCGTGCAGCCGATGCAGGTCTGCTCGTCGATGACCGCCACCGCCTTGGGTTTCTCGACGCCGTGCTCTTCCGAGAGCGGCTTGAACTCTCGCCCGAGCAGGTCGGCGAGCTTGCGCACGCCTTCCTCGCCCCCCGGTGGGCACTGGTTGATTTCGGCCTCACCCTTGGCGATGGCTTCGGCGTAGGGCTTGCAGCCGGGGTATCCGCATTGGCCGCACTGGGTCTGCGGCAGGATGGCGTCGATCTTCTCGACCAGCGGATCGCCCTCGACACGGAAGCGGATTGCGGCATAACCGAGCACCACGCCGAGCACGATGGCGATACCGGTCATCACGAGGATTGCAGTGAGCATGCTTACGGCGGCCTCAGTGGAAACGATCCAGGCCGGCGAAGCCCATGAAGGCCAGGCTCATGAACCCGGCGGTGATCATCGCGATCGCAGTGCCCTTGAAGGGCAAGGGTACGTCGGCACCGTCCAGGCGCTCGCGGATGCCGGCGAATAGCACCAGCGCGAGCGTGAAGCCGACCGAGGATCCGAATCCGAACAGCAGAGACTCGAGCAGGTTGTGCTTCATGCCGACGTTGAGCAGCGGCACACCGAGTACCGCGCAGTTGGTGGTGATCAGCGGCAGGTAGATGCCCAGCACCTGGTGCAGCAGCGGGCTGGTCTTCTGGATCACGAGCTCGGTGAGCTGGACGATGGCCGCGATGACGACGATGAAGGACAGCGTGCGCAGGTAGGCGAGATCGAAGGGTTGCAGCAGGTAATGGTCGATCAGGTAGCTCGTGCCGGAGCCTAGGGTGAGCACGAAGGTCGTCGCCGCGCCCATGCCGATTGCGGTCTCGAGCTTCTTCGACACGCCCATGAACGGGCACAGCCCGAGGATACGGACGAGTACGACGTTGTTCACCAGGACGGCGCCGATTACGACGAAGATGTAGCTGGTCATGATCCGCGCGCAGAGTGGGGAAGGGGAAAGGGGGGAGTGGGTGAGGTCGGCCTTTTGGCTCTGAGCGCGATTATCCTCCGCACGGCAGGGGGGCTCAACCCTGATGCACTAATAGGTTTATCAGGCAGATTGAGGCCTGTCGCCGGCTGGCTCCGGCACTCAGCGCCATTCGAGCGGTGGCGGCGGCAGGCTGGCGGTGTGCACCTGCCAGCGTCCGGCCCGCCGGTCTTCGAAAAAGTGGCGCAGGCTGAGCGAGATGGAGCGGAAGGCGATCTGCTCCCAGGGGATCTCCTGCTCGGCGAACAGTGCCGTCTCGAGCGACTCTTCCCCGGGGCGGAACTCGGGCTCGATCAGCCGAGCGCGGTAGATGATGTGCACCTGGCTGATGTGCGGAACGTCGATCAGGGTATAGAGCTCGCCCACCTCGATGCGGGCGCAGGCTTCCTCCAGCGTTTCTCGGGCGGCGGCCTGGGCGGTCGTTTCCTCGTTTTCCATGAATCCGGCGGGCAGCGTCCACTTGCCATAGCGGGGTTCGATCGCACGCCGGCAGAGCAGGACCCGATCCTCCCAGGTTGCCAGCGCGCCGACGACGACTTTGGGGTTCTGGTAGTGGATGGTTCCGCAGTGTTCGCACACGTGGCGAGGGAAGGTGTCGCCGGCCGGAATGCGGAAGGCGACCTGGCTACCGCAACTCGAACAGTATTTCATGGGCTTGCGCTTGTGAGATTTTCGGCGATTCTAGCCCGCTTCCGCTTGCCTGCCGCCGATGTGTGACGAAGAATGGCAGGGCGGCTGGTAGCGCGGCGCGTCCGCGCAGCCGCGGCGTGAGCGATTTGCACAGGATGAGTATGTCCCTACCGATAGACATGAAGCGTTTCGCGCAGATCAAGAGCGCGGGGGAGTTGCCCTCTCCCAGGGGCGTCGCGCTCGCGGTCATCCGCATGACGCAGTCGAGCACGGTGTCGCTGGCGGACCTCGGGCGCACCATCAAGGCAGATCCGGCGCTTGTCGGGCGGCTGATCAAGGCGGCCAACGGCATGTTCCACGAGGGCCGGCGCCCGATCGTCTCGGTGCAGGAGGCTTTGATGGTGCTCGGCCTGCCCGCGGTGCGCGGGCTTGCGCTGGGTTTCTCTTTGCTTTCCAGCTACCGAAAGGGCGCCTGCAAGGGTTTCGACTACACACAGTTCTGGTCCTCGTCGCTGCTCATGGGGCTGTCGATGCAGATGCTTACCTTGCGTCTGCGCGTTGTTTCGCCGGATGAGGCTTTCAGCCTCGGCCTGCTGGCACGGGTCGGCGAGCTCGGCCTAGCCTCCGCGTATCCGGATGCGTTCGCGAGGATTCTGGGCGAGTTGCGTGCGAACCCGGGCCTCCAGCAGGGCATGCTCGAAGATCAGGCCTTCGCCATCGACCACTGCGAACTCGGGGCAGCGATGCTGCTGGACTGGGGGGTGCCCGAGTCGCTCGCGCACCCGGTGCGCTACTACGAGCAGCCCGATCTGTCTGGTTTTGCGGAGGGGTCGCGTGAATCGGGTATCGTGCAGTGCCTTGTGCTTTCGCGCGCGATCGCACGCCTGTGCCTGCTGCCGGAGGCCGAGCATGAGGCACTGATGCCGGCGATCCTGCGTCTTGCGAGCCGTCTGGGGCTGCCGCGTGACGAGTTCGTTGCGATCTGCGAGCGCATCGGGCGCAGCTGGGGCGAGTGGGGCCGCCTGCTGCAGATGAACACGGGCGCCTGCCCGCGCTTCGAGGCGCTGGGCAAGGCCGATGAGACGGCGCAGGCGTGTGCATCCCCCGATTCCGCTCAGGAAGCCCGCGAGGCGCGCGACGGGCTGGGCGGGCAGGACGCCGCTCCAAGGCCGCGCGTGCTCGTGCTGGTGCGCGATGAGTCTGTCCGCACGCTGTTGCGGACGGGGTTGCATGAGCTCGGCATGATGATGTCCGAGGCGCCGGATGCCGAGAGCGCGCTGGAGCAGGCGCTGGACGTGCAGCCCCAGGTGCTTGTCGTGGAGTGGGATGAGGCGGCCGCACGGCTGGTGCGCAGCCTTCGCGACCTGCGCCTGGGACGCAGCATTCTCGTGCTTGCGGTGGTCGTGTCCGAGGACGACGCCATGCTGGTTTCGGCCTCGGCAGCGGGGGCGGACGACTTCCTCGTGCAGCCGCTTGGGCACGCCGCACTGATGTTGCGCCTGCGCAATTGCCTGCGCACGGTGGCGCTGCAGCGCGACCTGGAGCGTGAGCGTGAGGAACTGCGCAGTCACGCCGCCGAACTGGCGATTTCGAACCGCCGCCTGCACGAAGCGGCGTTGACCGATGCCCTGACCGGTTTGCCGAACCGGCGTCATGCAGGGGAGGCGCTGCGCATGGAGTGGTCCAAGTCGGTCCGTCACGCGCGCCCGCTGTCGGTGATGGTGGTCGATCTGGACAACTTCAAGTCGATCAACGACACCCATGGTCATGACATCGGCGACATCGCGCTGCGTCTGGCCGCGGAGGCGGTGCGCAAGGCCTTGCGCGTGCAGGACGTGGTGTGTCGTACCGGGGGGGACGAGTTCCTCGTGCTGTGCCTGGATGCAGATCTTCCCGCTGCCTGTGCCATGGCTCAGCGGGTATGCGAGTCCGTGCGGGCGACTGTGCTGGCGTCCGACATGCCGAAGCTGAACTTGAGCGTAAGCGTAGGCGTGGCGGAGCGGACCGTCGACATGAGTACCCCGGAGGCGCTCGTCCAATGCGCGGACCGTGGCGCGATCCGCGCGAAGCAGCACGGCCGCGACCGGGTCGTTGCGCCGCAGCGCGAGCGGCAGCCGGCTGCGGCCACCCAGGTTTGATCGGCCGGTGGAACTGCGGATGTTGCTGGCGAGCGACAGTCAAGGAGCACGATCGGGCGCGAATCGTGACTTTGTTACTTGCTGTTGCTCAGAAAGTACTTTAAGTTCGGGGCCATTCGTCCCTGAACGGGATAGGAAGTGATGGAGCGACCAGATTTTCAGGCCGAAATCCGCGAGTTGAATCTCGCCTACCTCATGCTCGCGCAGCAGATGTTGCGCAGCGACAGGGCGACGGCGCTGTTCCGGCTCGGGATCGGTGATGAACTGGCCGACCTGATCGAATCCATGTCGGCAGCGAAGCTGGTTCGGATGGCGTCCTCGCAGACCCTGATCCCCTGCTTTCGCTTCGATGACGCGCAGATCGCCCGGCTGATGTCGGGCGAGGGGCGCGACGCCACCAGCGCAAGCCTGCATGCCGCGATTCTGGCCGCAGGGCGGGCAGCTGGAGAGACGCCATGAGGAGTCGGTAATGAAGAACAAGAGTGTCATCGAGGAAGCTGAGGACGTCCGCCGCGCGGTGGAGATGGTGCAACTCGGCGCACGCATGCAGATGCTCGAGGTCGAAACCCGCCTGAGCCGTGAGAAGCTGCTGAAGATCTACAAGGAAGTGCGCGGCGCATCGCCCCCCAAGGGTATGCTGCCTTTCTCCACCGACTGGTTCATGACCTGGCAGCCGAACGTGCACTCCTCGCTGTTCATGAGCTACCACCGCTTCTTTACCGGGCGTGGCGGCGTGCAGGGGCTGGAAGCGACCCTCAAGGCCTATCACCTTTATCTTGACCACATCGAGAGCACGGCGATGGAGCCTGTGCTCAGCCTGACGCGGGCGTGGACGCTGGTGCGCTTCTTCGATGCGGATCTGCTGCAAAGCGCGGCCTGCACCTGTTGCGGTGGACAGTTCGTTGCGCATGCGCATGATCCGGTCCAGGACTACGTGTGCGGGCTGTGCAACATGCCCTCGCGCGCAGGTTCCTCGCGCAAGAAGGTCGGTACCCGCAAGGCGGTTTCGCGCACACGTCAATCGGCGAAGCAGGTCGAGACCGCCTGACGGGGCTGCACTGCATGTCGCGGCGCCGGGCCGCGAATACCGATATGGGCCGCACTGGAGACAGGCGGCCCTTGTTCGTTGTGGCGTTGCGTCATCCGGTGGCGCAGCGACGCCTGCTCCGCGTATCGTTCGTGCCGCGTAACGGGATCGGGCGGGACGCTCAAGTTCCGTCCAGTACGGTCGTTACTGCCGTCAGAGACCGATCGGCCCTTCCGCGCACCGGGCCCTTTCCATGGAGTAAGCGGTGTTCCTGATCATTGGTTACGTCATCATCCTCGCAGCCTCGCTCGGCACCTACGCGGTGCACGGCAGCCTCGCCGCGCTCTGGGTGCCGATGGAGTACCTCGCCATCATCGGCCTGATGATCGGCGGTTTCGTTGCCGGCAACGGGCCCAAGGCGGTCAAGGCAACGCTTGGCTCGCTGTCGCTGGCCGTCAAGGGCTCGAAGTACAACAAGGCGCTCTACGTCGATCTGCTCTCGCTGCTGTTCGAGATTCTCGCCAAGGTAAGAAAGGAAGGCCTGATGTCGATCGAGAACGACATCGAGAATCCCGAATCCAGCCCGATCTTTGCCAAGTACCCGAGCGTGGCTGCGGATCACCATGCCGTCGAGTTCATGACCGACTACCTGCGCATGATGGTGGGCGGCAACCTCAACGCCTTCGAGATCGAGAACCTGATGGACATGGAGATCGAGACCCACCACCAGGAGGCGCACCAGGCGCCGCATATCGTCGCCAAGGTGGCTGATGCGCTTCCGGCGTTCGGTATCGTGGTCGCGGTGATGGGCGTGGTGAACGTGATGGGTTCGGTCGGCCAGCCGCCAGCGGTGCTGGGCAAGATGATCGGCGGCGCGCTCGTTGGTACCTTCCTCGGCATTCTGCTTTCGTACGGTTTCGTGGCGCCGATCGCCAGCCAGCTGGAGCAGAAGGTGGAGGAAAGCGGCAAGATCTACCAGGTCATCAAGGTGGTGCTGCTTGCGAGCATGAACGGCTATGCGCCGCAGGTCGCGGTGGAGTTCGGCCGCAAGGTGCTCTACGCGTCCGATCGTCCGGGGTTCCTCGAGCTCGAGCAGGAAATCAAGAGCCGCAAGGGTTGAGCCGATGGCCGCGTACCGAACACTCCTTCGCGCCGCTGAGCGGCCGACGACCGAGGCCTCGTCCGGGAGCATGCCGTGAGCGACGATACCCAGCAGCCAATCGTCGTCAAGCGCATCAAGAAGGGCGGCGGGGGCCACCACGGTGGTGCATGGAAGATCGCGTATGCGGACTTTGTCACGGCGATGATGGCCTTCTTCCTGCTGATGTGGCTGCTCGGCTCGACAGCGCAGGGCGATCTGGAGGGGATCGCCGACTACTTCCAGAATCCGCTCAAGGTCGCGATGCAGGGGGGCGAGGGCACCGGCGACAGCTCCAGCATCATCCAGGGTGGTGGCGAGGATCTGTCGCGCAAGGTGGGGCAGGTACGGCGCGGTGACACGCCAAACACGCGCTCGATCAACATCGACGCGGCGCCATCGCGCGCGAAGCATGGGGCGGATGGGGCGGTCGAGGCCGCGGCGCGGCGCGAGCGGGCGCAGCTGATCGACCTGAAGGGCAAGCTTGAGGCCATCATCGAGGCCAACCCGACCTTGCGCCAGTTCAAGAACCAGATCCTGCTCGATATCATCAAGGACGGCCTGCGCATTCAGCTCATCGACGCGCAGAACCGGCCGATGTTCACGACCGCGAGCGCAGAGTTGCGGCCCTATACGCGCGAACTGCTGCGCGAGATTGCGAAGGCCCTGAACGACGTGGAGAACCGCCTGAGCATGTCCGGGCATACCGACTCGGCGCAATATGCGGGCGGGGAGCGAGGGTTCTCGAACTGGGAACTGTCGTCCAACCGTGCGAACGCCGCGCGGCGCGAACTCGTTGCCGGAGGGCTCGAATCAGGCAAGATGGTGCGGGTCGTGGGGCTCGCGGACACCGAACATCTGGTGCTCGACAATCCGCTCGATCCTGCCAACCGGCGCATCAGCATCGTGGTCCTGAACCGGGCTGCCGAAGAGGCGATCCGAACGCAGGGCAGCCGTGCGGCGATCGAAGTGGATAGCGCGCCGGGCTTCGAGTCTGTATTTCCGGACGCCTCGGGCGCTGAGGCAGAGCAGGCGGGAGGGGGGCCACCCTCCGGAGCCATGCTGCGTTGAAAACGGGCTCAAGTTCCCGTCCCGGTAGCCGATTAAACCAACATCGCGCGAGAAACTGGACGCGCACAACCGACCGCAGAGCAGGAAATCATGTCAGAACTGCTGAAGAACATTGATGCCCGGACCCGACTCGCGGGGACGAACAAGCTCGAGATCCTCCTGTTTACGCTCGGGGTGGATGCGAGGACGGGGCGGCGCGAGATTTTCGGGATCAACGTGTTCAAGGTGCGCGAGGTGATGCGTACGCCGCAGATCACGGCGGCCCCGGACATGCCGGATGCGGTGCAAGGCATGGTGAGTCTGCGCGGCGCGCTGGTGCCGGTGGTCGATCTCGGTAGCTATGTGGGCATCGGTGGAGATGCGGCGCGCGACATCATGATCGTGACCGAATACAACGGTCACACCCAGGGCTTCCTGGTCGAGGGGGTGGATACGATCCTGCGCCTCGACTGGTCGCAGATGCGGGTGCCCCCGGAGATGCTGACCGCCCGCCTGGGGGGGCTGGTTACGGCGGTCACCGAACTCGCCGACAACCAGCTGGTGATGATGCTCGACGTGGAGCGGGTGCTGTCGGAAACCTCGAAGTACGACGACGAGTTCCTGTTCCGCGACATCCCCGCGGTGCCGGAGGGCAGCGAGCACATGGTGTACTTCGCCGACGACTCCTCCGTGGCGCGCAAGCAGATCACGCAAACCCTTGATGCGATGAACGTCCGGCATGTCGGCTCGGTCAATGGCCGCCAGGCCTGGGAAGAATTGCGCCGCGTGGCCGCGCACGCCGACGCCTGCGGCCGGCCGGTGAGCGATTTCGTCAGCCTGGTGCTCACGGACGTCGAGATGCCGGAGATGGACGGCTACATGCTGACCCGCCAGATCAAGGCGGACCGCCGCTTCGCCGGCATTCCGGTGATCATGCATTCGTCGCTCTCGGGGATGTCGAACCAGCAGCTCGGGCTGTCGGTCGGGGTGGATGAATACGTTCCCAAGTTCGAGCCGCAGCGGCTCGCGCAGACACTGCTTCGCCTGCTCGGTGCAGCAGGCGCCGCAAGAAAGAAGGACAAGTGAGGAGCCGACATGCAAATGACTGATCGCGAAGGGTCGGGCCTGTTCGACACGGTCGATAGCCGCGCCACGCTGGCGGGCTCGAACCGGATGGAGATCCTGCTGTTCTCGCTCGGAACGAACGAGAACTTCGGCATCAACGTGTTCAAGGTGCGCGAGGTCTCGACGACGCCGTTCATCACCCGTACGCCGAACATGCCGGCCGGTGTGGAAGGGCTCATCTCGCTGCGGGGCAATGTGATCCCGGTGCTGTCCCTCGGCCGCATCCTGGGGCTGACCGAGCCCGGCGCGCCGCTTGGCGGGGCGATGATGGTCACCGAATACAGCAAGCGCACGCTGGGCTTCCTGGTGGAGTCGGTCGATCGCATCGTGCGTGTGGAGTGGGATCGCGTGCGTGCGCCCGAAAACGTCTCCGCCGCCGGCACCCAGCAGGGCTACATCACGGCGATCACCGAGTTGCCCGATGGCAGGCTGATCTCGATCCTCGATGTGGAGTCGATCCTCGCCAACACCTTCGGCGACAGCGTCATTGGTGACATCGCGCCGATTGCGGGTGGACATGATGTCAACGTCTTCTTCGTGGATGACTCGGCGGTTGCGCGGCGCAAGATCAGTGAGGTGCTGGACAAGCTCGGCGTGCGCCACAAGCACGCCCAGAACGGCCTCGAGGCCTGGAACCGGCTGCAGAGCCTGGCTGACCACGCCGAACAGACCGGACGGGTGCTGCTGGACGAAGTGGACCTCATCATGGTCGATGCCGAGATGCCGGAGATGGACGGCTACGTGCTGACGCGCAACATCAAGTCCGATGCGCGGTTCGCCGGCATTCCGGTGGTGATGCACTCCTCGCTCTCATCCGAGGCCAATCGGGCGATGGGCAGGAACGTCGGGGTGGATGCCTACGTGGCAAAATTCGACGCCGAGGTGCTTGCTGACACGATTCGCCCGATGCTGCAGCGCTGACGGTGCGCAACACCCAGAACCCTGTCAGCCGAACCGGAGAACACAGATGGCCGACCCCAAAATGAAGTTTCTTGTCGTCGACGATTTTTCGACCATGCGCCGCATCGTGCGCAACCTGCTCAAGGAACTGGGCTTCACCAATGTCGACGAGGCCGAAGACGGACAGGTGGCGCTGCAGAAGCTGCAGGCCGGCGCGTTCGACTTCGTCGTCACCGACTGGAACATGCCGAACATGGATGGCCTGACGCTGCTGCAGACCATCCGGCGCACGCCCCAGCTCAAGCATCTGCCGGTGCTGATGATCACCGCGGAGGCGAAGAAGGAAAACATCATCGCTGCAGCCCAGGCAGGCGCCAGCGGCTACATCGTGAAGCCCTTCACGTCGGGAACCCTCGCCGAGAAGCTCGAGAAGATCTTCGAGAAGATGGCGCGTCCCCAGGGTTGAGCGGGAGCGTGGGAATCGGAGCAAAGAACCATGAACAAGAGGTCGAGAATGGATGCAAACGGTGATTCGGACGATCTGCAGGCACTGTTCGACAGCATCGCTGCAGACCCCGTGAGCACGCCCGCGCGCCCGGCAGCGCCCTCTCCCGCGCCCGTATCGGGCGGCGACAGTGGCGACAGCGACGAACTGCAGGCGCTGTTCGACGCGGTTGCGGAACAGGGGCAGCCCCAGGCCGACGTGGCTCCCGCGCCCCCGGCGGCGGGAGAGACCGGAGATCAGGAGGCGGGCGTCGTTTTCAACCGCCTCGGGCACCTGACGCGGCAGGTGCATGACACCCTGCGCGAACTCGGGCTCGAAGCGACGATCAAGGACGCTGCAGCAGCCGTGCCCGATGCGCGCCAGCGGCTCGCCTATATCGCCCAGGCGACCGAGCAGGCGGCCAGCCGCGTGCTCAATGCGACCGATATTGCAAACCCGATCCAGGATCGGCTCTGTGACGGTGCGAAGGCCCTGTCCGCGCGCTGGGACGAATTGTATGCAGGCCGCCTCTCGCCCGAGGCGTTCAAGGACCTGAGCGCGGACACCCACCGCTTTCTGGATTCGGTGGCGGAGGGGAGCCGCGAGACCGGCGCCCAGTTGCACGAGATCATGATGGCGCAGGACTTCCAGGACCTGACCGGACAGGTGATCAAGCGCGTGGTCGAACTGGCCCAGACGCTGGAGACGCAGCTGATCCAGGTCCTGCTCGAGGCGGCGCCTCCCGAGGTTCGGGCTGAAAGGCACACCGGGCTGATGAACGGCCCTGTCATCGATTCGGAAGGGCGTACGGATGTCGTGACCAGCCAGGCCCAGGTCGATGACCTGCTCGAGAGCCTCGGCTTCTGAACTATCGCCCCGTTGCGCAACGATCTTTGCGCGCAGCGGGCTGGTGTCATCGTCGATGGCGCCGAATTGTGGAGCAAGGTGAATCATGAGTGACTTCGCAGGGATGGAAGATCTGCTGCAGGACTTCCTCATCGAGGCAGGCGACCTGCTGTCGGGAGTCGATAACAAGCTGGTGGACCTGGAGCGGTCGCCGGGCGACAAGGGCTTGCTGAACGACATCTTTCGTGGTTTTCACACGATCAAGGGCGGGGCGGGCTTCCTGAATGCGGCCGAACTCGTCACCTTGTGCCACCTCACCGAGAACCTCTTCGACAAGCTGCGCAATGGCGAGCTCTCGATCACGCCCGAGCGTATGGACGTGATCCTCGCCGCAACGGGCGCCGTGCGTGACATGTTCTCCGAGCTCGAGCGCAGTACCCAGCCCTCTGCGGCCGCCCCTGAGCTGCTGGAGAGCCTGCGTGCCGCGATCGCAGGCACCGATGCCGCGGCGGGCGGCTTGCGTGCGGCTGCACCGGCGGCGGCCAAGGAGGCGGTGAACGTGCCGCGCCAGGGCGAGCCCGATTGGGATACGCTCTACGCGGTGGTCACATCCGGAACGGTGGTCGGGCAGCCTGCTGCGGCCGCTGCGCCTACGCCTGCGGACGCGCATGGAGCCAAGCCGGTCGCCGCGGTCGAGGACGCGATCGTCAAGGCGGCCTTCGGTCGCCGGGCGACGGACGTGCCGGGCGCGCCGGCACCGATCGGCCGCCGGGAAGGGGAGCGCCAGCGCGACAACTCGATCCGGGTCGATACCTCGCGCCTGGACCAGGTGCTCAACCTGTCGGGCGAGATCGGGCTCACGAAGAACCGGCTCAATGCGCTGCGCAGCGACATCCTCGCGGGCCGGACGGACACCGATACCCTGCACGCGCTCGACCTTGCGGTCAGCCAGCTCGACCTGCTCGTCTCGGATCTGCAGAACGCGGTAATGAAGACGCGCATGCAGCCGATCGGCCGCCTGTTCCAGAAATATCCGCGCATTGCACGCGACCTTGCGCGCAGTTTGGGCAAGGACGTGGAACTGATGCTGGTCGGCGAGGACACCGAGATCGACAAGACGATGATCGAGGATCTCTCCGACCCGATCATCCACCTGATCCGCAACGCGGTGGACCACGGCATCGAGGATGCCGCCGGGCGCGCTGCGGCGGGCAAGCCCTCGCGCTCGGCCGTCCGCCTCGAAGCCCGCCAGGAGGGCGACCACATCGTCATCGTGGTGGCCGACGATGGGCGCGGGATGGACGCCGAGAAGCTGCGTGCCAAGGCGCTCTCGAAAGGCCTCATCACCGATGAGGAAGCGAGCACGATGGATGAGCGGCAGAGCTACAACCTCATCTTCCTGCCCGGCTTCTCGACTGCGGAGAAGGTTTCGGACGTGTCGGGCCGCGGCGTCGGCATGGACGTCGTGCGGACGAACATCCAGAAACTGAACGGAAGCATCGAGGTCAGCTCGCAGCTCGGCAAGGGCACGACGCTGGTCATCAATCTGCCGCTCACGCTGGCGATCCTGCCGGTGCTGCTGGTCGGGCTGGGTAATCAGCCCTTTGCGGTGCCGCTGTCCATGGTGCGGGAGATCCTGCCCATGGATCCGAAGAGCATCCAGGACGTTGGCGGCAAGGCGACGATGACCGTGCGCGGCGAGGTGCTCCCCATCCTGCCGCTCACCACGCTGCTTGGCTGGCCGCGCGAGTGCGTGCCGCAGTACGGCGTGCTGATGCAGGCCGCCGACTGGTCCTTCATTCTCGCAATCGACAATTTCTCCGGGCGTGAGGACGCGGTGATCAAGTCGCTGGACGATTTCCGGCCCAAGGGCGTGGCGGGCGTCACGACGCTATCCAACGGTCAGATCGTGCTCATCCTGGACATGAAGGAACTGCTCGACTCGACCGGCGACCGCCGGGGCATCTCGCGCGCGAATCTCTTGGCCGAGCCGGAAAGCGTAGCGGCCTGAGCGGCACGCGCCTGCATCCGGCCCCCGCGTTCGCATACAGCGACGCGGGGGCCGTGCGTTTCAGGCGGTCAGTTGCAGCAGCCCGGCGAAGGCCTCCTCGAACTGGTTCAGGCCTTCCCGTTGCAGTTGCTCGCCGATGGCGACCAGATCGATGCCTGCCGCCGCGAGGGCGACGAAGTGCTGTCCAGCCTGCTCGACGTCCTCCTCCAGCGTGTCGGCGACGCGGCCGTGGTCGCGCAGCGCCGCGAGCGTGGCGTCGGGCAGGGTGTTGATGGTTTCGGGGCCGATCAGCGGTTCGACGTAGAGCAGGTCGCTGTAGTCCGGGTTCTTGGTGCCGGTGCTTGCCCACAGCATGTACTGCGGCCGCGCGCCTGCGCTGGCGAGATCCTCGAAGCCGGCGCCGTGGAAGCGTTCCTGGTAGGCTGCGTAGGCCAGCCGCGCCATGGCGACGGCGGTCTGCCCGCGTAGTGACAGCAGATCGCCGCCGTGTGCCTCGATCCGTTTGTCCACCAAAGTGTCGACCCGCGAGAGGAACAGGCTGGCCACCGACATGACCTTCGAGACATCGCCGCCTGCCGCCTGCAGCCGGGCGAGTCCGCGCAGGTAGGCTTCCGCGACGCCCTCGCAGTGTGCGAGGGAGAACATCAGCGTGACATTGACGCTGACGCCCTCGCCGATCAGGCGTTCGATCGCCACCAGCCCCGCTGTGGTGGCCGGCACCTTGATCAGCAGATTGGGGCGGTCGACCGCTGCCTTCAGGCGTAGCCCGGCAGTAACCGTGCCTTCAGCGTCGTGCGCGAGCGCGGGAGACACCTCCAGGCTCACATAGCCGGCCGCGCCCTGCGTGTCGCGATGAAGGGGGGCGAGCAGGTCGCAGGCGCGCTGCACGTCGGGAATGACGAGCGCTTCGTAGCGCGTTTCGGCGCAGATGTCCTGCTGTTTGAGTGCCGCCAGGTCGTCCTCGTAGTAGCGACCGCCGGAGATGGCCTTGTGGAAGATGGCCGGATTGGTGGTCACGCCGGCAATGCCGTCTTCGGCGATGAAGCGCGCGAGCTGGCCTTCGTTGAGCAGGGTGCGGGAGAGGTTGTCGAGCCAGATCTGCTGGCCGTGCTGGCGTACCTGAAGCAGCGGGTTCATCGTTCTACCTGGAGAGTCGTTTCGGAGCTTGGGATCCGCAGTGCGGGAGAGGGCGATTGTGCACCGAAAGCGGGGCTCCAGCCCAGCGCCTCGACCACCGCTGCAAAATCCTCCGCCACCGGCGCCACGATCTCGAGTGGTTCTCCTGTCACCGGATGGGCGAGGGCCAGCCGCGTGCAGGCAAGCAGCATGCGATGGCTGCCGAACAGATGCTGAAACAGCCGGTTGTGGCGGCCCTTGCCATAGGTGGCGTCACCGATGATCGGATGGGCGATGTGCTTGAGGTGGCGGCGCAGTTGGTGGCGGCGGCCCGTTTCGGGGCACAGCTCCAGCAGTGCATAACGGCTGCTCGGATATCGGTCCACCGCGTGCGGCAGTTCGACCGTGGCCAGGCGGCGGTAGCGGGTGCGTGCGGGCTGGGCGACGGGTTCGGCGGTCGCGCGCGTGCCCCCTGCGGCATCGACCCCATCGTGCGCATCGAGATCCTCGGGCAGCGCATCGCGTGCGCCCGCCCCCTTGCCGCGGTGGATTTCGACCGGGTCGAGGCGGCGCACCAGGGGATGGTCGATGCATCCCCGTTCGGGTGGATGGCCGCGCACGATGGCGAGGTATTGCTTGTCGACCGCCTGCAACTCGAAGCGCTGTGCGAGTGTGCGCGCAACCTCGCGCTCGAGCGCGAACAGCAGCACGCCCGAGGTGCCGCGGTCCAGCCGGTGGGCGGGATACACGCGCTGGCCGATCTGGTCGCGCAGCAACTGCACTGCGAAACGCGCCTCGTGCGCCGCAATCGGGCTGCGATGCACGAGCAGGCCCGAGGGCTTGTGGATCGCGATCAGCGACGCGTCGCGGTAGAGGATGTCGAGCATGGGGCGTCTCGTCGGTGGCGCGCCGCCTGCTCGGCGCAGGGGGCCGGAAAGCGCGAAAGCGACCACGTGGGTCGCTTTCGCATTCGACGCGGCCGGCTGGATGCCGGCAGTGGGAATCAGGCGAAGTTCTTCGCCGCGAAGTCCCAGTTCACCAGCTTGTCGAGGAAGGTGGCGACGAAGTCGGGACGGCGGTTGCGGTAGTCGATGTAGTACGCGTGCTCCCAGACGTCGATACAGAGCAGCGCGGTGTCGCCGGTGGTCAGCGGCGTACCGGCGGCGCCCATGTTGACGATGTCCACCGAGCCGTCTGCCTTCTTGACCAGCCAGGTCCAGCCCGAGCCGAAGTTGCCGACAGCGGAGGTCTGGAAGGCCTTCTTGAAGTCCTCGTAAGAGCCCCACTTGGCCTTGACCGCATCGGCCAGCGCGCCGGCAGGCTCACCGCCGCCGTTGGGCGACATGCAGTTCCAGAAGAAGGTGTGGTTCCAGACTTGAGCCGCGTTGTTGTAGACGCCGCCCGCGGGCGCCTTCTTGACGATGGCTTCGAGGTCGAGGTTCTCGAACTCGGTACCCTTGATCAGATTGTTCAGGTTCGTGACGTAGGCCTGATGGTGCTTGCCGTGGTGGAACTCCAGCGTTTCGGCCGAGATGTGCGGGGCCAGAGCGTCCTTGGCATAGGGCAGTGCGGGAAGGGTGTGTTCCATACGGATTCTCCTGTTGTGATTTGTCTGTCTGTAGGTCTATAAAGACGTACCATTTTAGTCTTTATTGAGACGGGCTGACAATGTTGCGCCCCGCATGTTAAGCCCATCGCGGCGCGTGCGGAACACGACTGTGCAAATCAGTCGCGTGGCGCAGCTTCCCGCCCATCGCGTGCCCGGTCGCTGCCGCAGCGCATGACCCGGGTGTCCAGCCGGCCTTTTGCGAGCTGCACGCTGACCACGCTGCCGATCGCGATATCGTCCGCGCTGCGCAGTACGTTGCCGTGTTCGTCACGCGCGATTGCGTAGCCCCGGCCGAGCACGGCCTGCGGGTCGAGATGCTGGAGGTGCGAATCGAGTGCCTGCAGGCGGTCGCCGCGGCGCTCGAGCTGGGTGTGGAACGCCGTGCGCAGCCGCAGGGAGAGGGTGTCGATGCGTTCGCGCTGCACCGCTGGCCTGGGGACAGCTGCACCAAGCCGCAGACTGGACTGCGCAACGCGGAGGCGGGCGCGCTCGAGGTGGCGGTTGCCGGCGTCCCGCAGTCGCATGGCCAGCGCGTCGAGCGTGCTGCCCGCGCGCTGCAGGCGCTCGCGCGGGTGCACGAGCCGCAGTCCGGCGCGATCCAGGCGCTGGGCCAGCTCGGCGATGCGGCGTGCCATGGCCCGCTGCAAGGCCTGGTCGATGGCATCCAATCGGGCCGGGGCCGCCTGCCAGCCGCTGCTGACGAGTTCGGCTGCGCCGGTGGGGGTCGGGGCGCGCACGTCGGCGGCGAAGTCGGCGATCGTGAAGTCGGTTTCGTGCCCCACCCCGCATACCACTGGCAGCGGACACGCGCGCACGGCGCGCGCGAGCGCCTCGTCGTTGAAGGACCAGAGATCCTCGATGCTCCCGCCGCCGCGCACCAGCAGCAGCACCTCTGCGCCATCCTGTCCGGCCCGCTGGCCTGCACGCTGAATGGCGGCGCGCAGTCGTGCCGCTGCGTCGCCGCCCTGTACCGGGGCGGGGTAGAGGATCACGGGCACATGCGGTGCACGCCGGCGCAGGGTGACCAGTACGTCGCGCAGCGCGGCGGCCTGCGGCGAGGTGACGATCCCGATCGCACGCGGATGATGCGGTAGCGGACGCCTGAGCGCGGGGTCGAACAGCCCTTCCGCAGCGAGCTTGGCCTTGAGCCGGTTGAACGCTTCGAACAGGCTGCCGATGCCGGCTGGGCGCAGCGTTTCGACGTTGAGCTGATACTCCCCACGGGCCTCATACAGCGTCGGCAGCGCGCGGGCCTCCACGCGCATGCCGTTCTCCGGACGGAACGCGAGCAACTGCGCACGGTTGCGCCACATCGCGCACCGCACCTGGGCATCGGCATCCTTGAGGGTGAAGTAGACGTGGCCGGAGGCGGCGCGGGTGAGGTTGGAGACCTCGCCCCCGACCCACATCAGCGGTAGCGCGGACTCGAGCGCCTGTCGTGCAAGGCGGTTGAGTTCGGCGACGCTAAGTACCGGAGCGGACAGGAAATCGGGCGCGCTGGAAAGGCCGCCTGCGGCCTGTGAGGCTTGAAATGTCATGGCGGAATTGTAGTTCAATCCACAGCCTTTGGACGCTGTCAAGGTACATGTCGCAAGTCCTTGATCAATAAAGGGTGAATTTGCAAGTATCTGATTTAAAAAGGTTTAATGTGTTGCACAATTTTGCATCGAAGAGTGCTGTCGCCTGCAGGCAGGCCGATTCGGGGCAATATTCCCCATTGATCCACATACTTATCCACAGCTTCTGTGGATGGATCTGCGTGCCGGCCGCATTGACGGCCGTGCTTGCCCGCGCAGGGATGCGGCGCTAGAGTTCGCGCTTTACCCAAACGAGGTTTCCGCGCGTGTTCGCGATCATCCAGGCCGTCGGCTGGCCGATCTGGCCCTTGATTCTGGCGTCGGTCATTGCGCTTGCGCTGATCATCGAGCGCTCCATCTCCCTGCGTCGCGCCCGCATCGTTCCGGCCGGACTGCTCGACAAGGTGCTTGCCGACGTCCGCCAGGGCGAGGCCTCGCTCGAGATGATCGAGCGCGTGGCTGCGCACTCTCCGCTCGGCCGCGTCCTGGCTGCGGGGCTGCGCAACGTCAACAGTTCGCGCGAGGTCATGAAGGAAGCCATCGAGGAAACCGGCCGTGCCGTGGTGCATGAGCTGGGGCGCTTCCTCACCACGCTCGGCACCATTGCGGCGATCAGCCCGCTGATGGGCCTGCTCGGCACCATCATCGGCATGATCGACATCTTCGCCTCTCAGGGTGTGAGCGGCGCCAATCCGGCCCAGCTTGCGCACGGCATCTCGATCGCCCTGTACACGACCGGGCTCGGCCTCATCATCGCCATTCCGGCAATGATCTTCTGGCGTCACTTCAAGGCGCTGATCGACAGCTTCGTGATCGACATGGAGCAGCAGGCGGTCAAGCTCGTCGAGGTCGTGCACGGCGACCGCCGGGTCTGAGGACGAACAGCCATGGATTTTCGCCGCGGCAGCCGCAACGAGGAGCCGGAGATCAACATGATTCCGCTCATCGACGTGGTGCTGGTGATCATCATCTTCCTCATGCTCACCACGACCTTCTCGAAGGTTTCCGGGCTGGAGATCAACCTGCCGACGGCCGAGTCCGATGGGGCGGAGTCCGTCTCGCGGGAGATCGTCGTCGCCGTCACCGCTGCAGGCGAGGTGCTGGTCAACCGCCAGCCCGTGGGCGAGCGCAGCATCGACGCGATCGCAGCCGCGCTCGGCAAGGCCGCGCCGGGGGAGGCGGGGAGTCCGCCCGTCATCGTCATCAATGCGGATGCCAAGGCGGCGCACCAGAGTGTGGTGGATGTAATGCAGGCCGCCCAGCGTGCGGGCCTGCCGCACATCACGTTCGCGACCCAGGCCCCGGCGCAGTGAGCCGTTGAGCATGGCGGCACGGGCGCCCGCGTTCTGGCTGCAGCGCGGCCCGGTCGCGCAAATCCTGCGTCCGCTCGCCTGCCTGTTCGGAGCACTGGCTGCCCAGCGGCGCAGGTCGGTGCAGCCGGAGCGGCTTCCGCTACCGGTGATCGTGGTCGGCAACATTGCCGTGGGCGGCAGCGGCAAGACCCCGGTGGTGGACTGGCTCGCAAGCGTGTTGCGGGGCGCGGGGCGCCACCCCGGCATCGTCAGTCGAGGGCATGGCGGGCGGATCAGTACCGAGGGCCGGGTGGCGATGGTGCCGCGCGAGGGTGATCCAGTGCTTTACGGTGACGAACCCGTGCTCCTGGCGCGGCTCACCGGCTGCCCGCTCGTGATCGGCCGCGACCGTCCGGCTGCGGCGCGCGAGCTGATGCGCCTGCACCCGGAGTGCGACGTCCTCATCGCGGACGATGGCATGCAGCACTACCGCCTCGGGCGCGACATCGAGATTGCCGTGGTGGATGAAGCCACCCTCGGCAATCGTCTGCTGCTTCCGGCGGGGCCGCTGCGCGAGCCGCTCGCGCGTCTTCGCGAGGTCGATCTGGTCGTCGCGCACGGCCCACTGTCGCTGCCCGTGCGCGAAGCGCTTGAGTCGGTGCCCACGTATCCGATGCGCCTGCACGGTGGAGAACTGTATGCGCTCGCAGGGCCCGCGCGTCGGCGCGCGGCTGTGGAGCTGCGTGGTCAGCGCGTGCATGCCGTGGCCGGAATCGGGCGTCCGCAGCGCTTCTTCGACCAGCTCGCGAGCGAGGGCATGGTCGTGGTTCCGCACCCCTTCCCGGACCATCACCGCTTCACTCCGGCTGACCTCGCATTCGACGAGCCACTTCCGATCCTGATGACGGCCAAGGATGCGGTAAAATGCGCCGCTTTCGCGCCCGATGACTGCTGGGAGTATCCGGTCCGGGCGCAGATCGGTTCGGGCGCTGCCGAACGCATCCTGGAGATACTGGAAGATGGACGCACGACTGCTTGAAATCCTCGTCTGCCCGCTGTGCAAGGGGCCGCTCGACTACCTGAAGGACAAGCAGGAACTGGTGTGCAAGGCTGATCGCCTGGCCTATCCGATCCGCGACGGCATCCCGGTCATGCTGGACGAGGAAGCGCGCGCGATGAGCGCCGAGGAAGTCGACGCCCTGCGCAAGTAATGGCTGCCATGGCATCCGCGGCCTTTCGTATCGTCATTCCGGCGCGCTACGCCTCCACCCGGCTCCCCGGCAAGCCACTGGCCGACCTCGGCGGCAAGCCGATGATCGTGCGCGTGCTGGAGCGCGTGCAGGCGGCGGGAGCTGCCGAGACCCTGGTTGCCACCGACCACGAAGGTGTGCGCGATGCGGTGCAGGCGGCCGGTGGCGCGGTGGTGATGACCCGCCCGGACCATCCGAGCGGAACCGACCGCCTCGCTGAGGTCGCCGCGCTGCGCGGCTGGGCGGACGAGGACGTCGTGGTGAATGTGCAGGGCGACGAGCCGCTCATCGACCCTGCGGTCGTGGTGGCGGTTGCACGGGCGCTGGCCGCGGACGCAGAGGCTGCGATCGCCACGGCCGCTCATGCGATCCACGATCCCGCCGAGGTCTTCAGTCCCAATGTGGTCAAGGTCGTGTGTGATGCCGCGGGGCGCGCACTGTATTTTTCGCGAGCGCCGATTCCCTGGGCGCGCGACGCCTGGGGGGAGGGCGGCCGCGACCTGCCGCCAGCGCTGCCGGTGCTGCGCCACGTCGGCCTGTACGCTTACCGGGTCGGCTTCCTGCGCCGCTACGCAAGTCTCGAGCCCTCGCCGTTGGAGCACTGGGAGGCGCTGGAACAACTGCGTGCGCTGTGGCATGGCCACCGCATCCGGGTGCTCGAGCTTGCGCAGGCTCCCGCGGCCGGGGTCGACACCCCACAGGATCTGGAGCGGGTACGCGCATTCTTCGCGGCTGGAGGGGTTTGACCACCCGACGCGCGTCAGTTAAGTTTCTGCTGTTCAATCAATAAGGAAACGGCCATGCACTGGCCGTCCATTTACGGGAGGGAGTATGCGACTGATTCTGTTGGGACCGCCGGGCGCCGGCAAGGGTACGCAAGCCAACTTCATCAAGGAGAAGTTCGGCATTCCGCAGATCTCCACCGGCGACATGCTGCGCGCCGCGGTGAAGGCGGGCACCCCGCTGGGCCTGGAGGCCAAGAAGGTCATGGATGCCGGCGGCCTCGTGTCCGACGACATCATCATCGGCCTGGTCAAGGACCGCCTGCAGCAGGACGACTGCAAGTCGGGCTACATGTTCGACGGCTTCCCGCGCACCCTTCCGCAGGCCGACGCGATGAAGGACGCTGGCGTACCGATCGACTTCGTGCTCGAGATCGATGTGCCTGATGCCGAGATTGTCGAACGCATGAGTGGCCGCCGCGCCCACCTCGCCTCCGGTCGCACCTATCACGTCAAGTACAACCCGCCCAAGGTCGAGGGCAAGGACGACGTCACCGGCGAAGACCTGGTGCAGCGCGACGACGACAAGGAAGAAACCGTCAAGAAGCGCCTCGACGTCTACCACTCGCAGACCAAGCCGCTGGTCGAGTACTACAGCAAGTGGGCTGCATCGGGGGATGCCAAGGCGCCCAAGGTGCGCAAGATCTCGGGGCTGGGAGCGGTCGACGAGATCACCACACGCGCATTCGACGCGCTCAAGTAAGCGCTGGTGCGGACGTGCCGCGACGCCCGAAGCGTGCGGCAACAGCGGCGCGGTTGCGCCCCCTGCGGGGTGGCGGGCCGCGCCGCTTTCATTTCGATGCCCGGGACGTGCTTCCCGAGGCCGGCCAGGAGCTGCATGCGATGAATCACGACAAGCTGCTGTATGCACACTCGGGTGGCGTGACGGCGGTCATCAATGCCACCGCGGCGGCGGTCATTCGCACTGCACGCGCGCAGAGTGGGCGGATCGCGAAGGTGTATGCGGCCCACCGGGGCATCGCGGGGGTGCTGAACGAGGATTTGATCGACACCTCCACCCTCGACGATGAGGCGGTCGAGCGTCTGGCGCGTACGCCGGGCGGTGCCTTCGGCTCGTGCCGATTCGACCTGCCGCACGACGATGGCGGACGCGTGATGGACCGCCTGTTCGCGACCTTCGGCGCACATCGTATCGGCTGGTTGCTCTACAACGGGGGCAACGGCTCGATGGACGCCGTGGCCCGCATTCAGGCCGAGGCGCGGCGGCGGGCTCACCCGCTCATCTGCATCGGGGTGCCCAAGACGGTGGATAACGATATCGTCGGCACCGACTGTTGCCCCGGCTTCGGGTCGGCTGCGAAGTACGTCGCCACCTCGATGCTCGAGTCCGGGCTGGACATCGCGTCCATGGTGGGCGCCAAGGGCAGCGTGTTCGTGATGGAGGTGATGGGGCGCAACACGGGCTGGTTGGCCGCGGCCACCGCACTCGCCGCGGGCGGCGACCCCGACCGACCGCCGCATATCGTGCTGGTGCCGGAGGCGCCTTTCGACGAAGCGTCCTTTCTCGCCCGGGTGCGAAGCGTTACCGAGCGACTGGGCTACTGCACGGTCACGGTATCCGAGGGGATTCGTCGTGCCGATGGTGGGCTGCTGATGGAAAAATCGCGCGATGCGCGTGGCTACGTGCAGCTCGGCGGCGCAGGGCTCGCGGTCGCGCGCCTCATTCACGAACGGCTTGGCTACAAGTACCACTGGGCCATCCCCGATTACATGCAGCGGTCTGCCGGGCACTGGCTCTCGGCCACCGACCAGGCCCAGGCGCTGGCGGTCGGGGAGGCGGCGGTCCGGTTTGCGCTGGCTGGGCAGGGTGGCATGATGCCGGGGATTCGGCGGTTGGGGAGTGAGCCGTATGCATGGGTGATCGAGGCGGTGGACACGGCCGGGATTGCAAACCTCGAGCGTACGCTGCCGTCCGGGTTCATCGCTGCAGATGGCCTCCACGTCACGCCTGCGGCCCGCGAGTACATCCGCCCGCTGATCTCGGGCGAGGTCGTGCAGCCGGTGCGCGGCGGTCTGCCGGACTATCGCCCCCTTGATTGGGCGCAGGTACCGGCCCGCCTGCCGCCCTGGCAGGGCTGAGGCGGCGGAGTGCGGTGCCCCGAGGCGCGACCGGGTACGCCGAGTGCCCTGCAGGGTTGGCGCGCGTGTCATTCGCTTTGACGGAGTCAGGGTCGTGCACCGTAGTTTCAAGCTGATCTTCGCGCTGGTGCTCTACGTCGGGCTGCTCGCCGGACTGCAGGGGTTGCCCGAACAGAGCGGGGCGGGGATCGCGCTGCTGGTGACCATCGCCTGGCTATGGATCACCGAGGCACTGCATGTCAGCGTGACGGCCTTGCTGGTGCCGCTGCTGGCGGCGCTCTCGGGCGTCCTCGCCTTCGAAGACGCGCTGCTGCAGTTTGCGGACCCGGTCATCTTCCTGTTCCTCGGCGGCTTCGCCCTTGCCGCGGGTCTGCAGCGCCAGGGGCTGGATCGCTGGATTGCGGCGCATGTGATGCGGCGTGCGGGCTCGGATCTTGGCCGGGCGGTGCGCTGGCTGTTCTGGCTCACCGCCTTGCTGTCGATGTGGATCAGCAATACTGCCACCGCGGCAATGATGCTGCCGCTTGCGCTCGGCCTGCTTGCGCCGCTACCGCTGCAGGACGAGCGCCGGACTTGGATGTACGTGCTGCTCGGGGTGGCCTTTGCGGCCAACATCGGCGGCATCGGTACCTTGGTCGGTAGCCCGCCGAACGCGATCGCAGCCGCAAATGTGGGGCTGGGCTTTGCGCAGTGGATGGCCTGGGGTCTGCCGCTGGTCGTGGTGCTGATGCCCTTGATGGAGCTCGGGTTGCGCTGGGCGCTGAAGCCGCGCCTGAGCGCCTGTGTTTCACCTCCCCCGCCGCCGGCGGCCTGGACGGAAGCGCAGCGACGGATGATCGCTGTGTTCGGGGCCACGGTGCTGCTGTGGGTCCTCGGTGCACCGCTTTCGAACTGGCTGGGGCTGGCGCGCGGCTATGACGCGATGGTGGCGGTTCTGGCTCTGGTGCTGCTGCATGGCCTGCGCCTGGCCGAGTGGAAGGACGTGGAGCGGAGTACCGACTGGGGAGTGCTGCTGCTGTTCGGGGGAGGGCTCACCCTGAGCAAGGTGCTGGGCGAAAGCGGCGCCGCGAGCTGGCTGGCGGCCCAGCTGGGCGGGCCGCTGGCAGGCATGCCTGCGCTGCTGTGTCTGGCGCTGATGGTGCTGTTCGCCCTGTTGCTCACCGAGGTCACCAGCAACACCGCGAGCGCCGCGCTGCTGATCCCGCTTTTCCTGGGGTTGGCGCCGCAGGTGGATCAGGTCCCGCTCGCGGTGCTGGTTGCGGTGGGAACCTCCTGCGCCTTCATGCTGCCGGTAGCGACGCCGCCCAATGCGATCATCTTCGGCAGCGGACATGTGCCGCAGAGGGCGATGATTGCTGGCGGCCTGCGTGTGACAGCGCTTATCTACCCAGTACTGATCGTTGCCGCAGCCCTGGCGCTCGCGTTGTACTGACGCGTGCAGCGCCACAAAGCCAAGGTGGCGGTGCCGCGCCCCGTGCGCGGCTGCCTGTTCCTCAGGTTCCTCAGGCCGAGCCGGGCAGGGCGCATGAGGCCCCAGCGTTGCGCCGTTCGGGCATGTAGGCGGCGACCTGGCACAAGATGGCGGCCACGTAGGGGATGCACTGCAGGCAAAGGATGCCGACCCATAGCTGCGTCTCCAGGTTGTCCGCGCCACGCTGTGCGACCAGCGTTGCCGCGCCCATCAGCAGTGCGATCAGCATGCCGATCTCTTCGCGGATGGGGTTGAAGAAAGCAAGCGCACCGCCGCCGCGCCAGCCCTTGGGCGTAACCACGAAGACGCCTTTCTTCTTCACCAGGCCGGCGAACACGCCGCGCGCGATCGCATGTGCGAGCCCCACCGACAGGATCGAGGCGCCGAGGATGTCCCTCCAGGGACAGTCCATGGTGCGGCGGTACAGAATGGGGCCGAGCGCCGCCTTGAAGATCATGAAGCCGAAGATCGGCAGCGCGAGGGACACCACCGGCAGGCCGAAGGCCTTCGGAAACAGCAGGATACCAAGCGTCCATAGCAGGCTTCCGAAGGCGAAAACCAGCTGCAGCGCGTCGCCCAGCCAGGCGAACCAGCCCGTGAGGAAGTGGTAGCGCTGGGCGAGGTTCAGGCTGCTGCGCCCGATCATCTGTGGCAGGTGCGCCTTCAGGATCTGCATCGCGCCGAAGGCCCAGCGGAAGCGCTGGCTCTTGATCGCTGCGAAGCCGGAGGGGGTGAGGCCGCGGCCAAGGATGTGGTCGACGTAGCGGGTGTCATAGCCCTTCTCGATCAGGCGCAGGCCGAGTTCGGTGTCCTCGCAAATGCACCACTCGGACCAGCCGCCGACCTCCTCCAGCGCGAGACGGCGCACCAGGGTCATGGTGCCGTGCTGGATGAGTGCATTGCGTTCGTTGCGGTGGTGCATGCCGATGCGGAAGAAACCGTCGAACTCCCAGTTGCACATGCGCTTGAAGGGCTGGGTTTCCCAGTCACGATGCGCCTGCGGCGCCTGCACCACGGCGACGTCCGGCTGGTCGAAGTGCGGGATCAGACAGGCGAGCCAGTCGGGATCGACGACGTAGTCCGCGTCCACCACGCCGACGACCTCGGCACGCGGGTCGGTGACCTTGAGTCCGTAGTTGAGCGCGCCAGCCTTGAAGCCGGGCCAGTTGGCGAGGTGGAAGAAGCGGAAACGCGGGCCGAGCTCGGCGCAGCGGCGCTCGAGCGGCTTCCACAGCGCCTCGTCGCGGGTGTTGTTGTCCAGCACCAGGACTTCGAAGTTCTGGTAGTTCATCTTCGCCAGACTGTCGATGGTGGCGATCACCATCTCGGGCGGCTCGTTGTAGCAGGCAAGGTGGATGGATACGAAGGGTTGCTGGTCGGGGGCGTGCGGCGGCAGCGGCATGAAGCGGCGGTGCCACTTCTTCTTGAACAGGACCTCGCCGAACTCGAAGCCGTGGGACAGCAGCACCGCCGCGGTCATGCCGGTGGCGCCGATGAGCAGCGCGAGGCCGATCAGGTCACGCTGGGTGAGGTAGTACTCGACCGGCACGTTGATGCCGATGATCAGCGTCGACACGCAGGCCTGGATCAGCGCGGCAAGGAACACGCGACCGAAGATGCTCCAGCCAGGCAGAAAGAACGCGGTGAGCATCATCGGGATGAAGGCGAGCGCGGCGGCGTTGATCGCCTTGGTCGACCAGTGCGGGTCGCGCTCGACGATGCCTTCGAGTGCGTATTTTTGCTCGCGGTCGGCGTTGAACATGCCCCAATAGGGACCGGCCCAGCCTTCGACGTCCACCTTCCAGGGCTGGTCGATGGCTTCCATCAGGAAGTAGTCGATGCGTGCGGTGCGCGGATGGGCGAGGAATTCGCGAACGAAGCGCGCCTGGTTGTCGAGCGAGGGCACGGCGGCATCGATGGTGGGCCCCCGGCTTGGCCAGCCGATCTCGCCCACCACGATCTTCTTGCGCGGATGGGCTTGCGCCACCTCGTCGTAGCGCTGGAAGGCGTATTCGACCGCCTGCTCGACGGGCAGCCCCTCATGGTAGGGGAGCAGGTGAACGGTGATGTAGTCGACGTGCTTGGCGAGCTCCGGGTAGCGCAGCCACACGTGCCAGGGCTCCGCGGTAGAGACGGGCTTGCGGATCGCTTTGCGCACGCGGTCGAGATAGCCGATCATTTCCTCGACCTTCAGATCTCCGCGCAGGATGGCCTCGTTGCCGACCATCACGCGCTCGACGTGGCGCATCTTGCGAGCGGCATCGATCAGCGCCGTGATCTCGCGCTCGTTGGTTTCCATGTTGGCATCGAGCCAGGCGCCAGCGGTGACGAGCATGTCGCGCTGGCCCGCGAGTTCAAGTAGCGGGGGCAGGTCGGTGACGCCGTAGGTGCGCAGCCCGTCGGATTTGCGCCCGAGCAGGTCGAGATCCGAGGCAATCTCCTCACGCGTGGGGAAGGTGCCCTTGAGTGGGCTCTGCTCGCGCTGGAAACCGTTGTAAGCGAAGCCCTTGATGCTCTGGTTGGTTCCTGTGAACTCGGCGCTGCGATTGAGCTGCTGCCAGATCCAGTATTGCGTGAGCGCAACGACGGCTGCGATGGCGATCGCGATGGCCAGGCGGGCAAGGTGGGAGACGGCTTTGGTCATCGTGTTTCCAGTGCGTGACCCGTCGGCTGGGCGGGCTGCAGCAGTGCCTTTTGAGCGGAGTCTTGCTTTCGGTGACGAGGGGCGACGTCACCGAAGGAGGGGGTGAATGGGTTGTTGCGCTGCACTTCTCGCGTCCTGCAAGCCTTGTGACACAATGCGAAGAATTACTGCGAAGCCCGGTACAGCTTTGCAGTTGCGCGCATTTTATGCGCGATTTCATATGCTTACGAGCAGGTGAGCGTGCCAATTTGCAACAGTGTCGCAGCCCGTCCAAAGCGGGCTGATTCTGCAGGGAATTCGGTGGATGGCGCGAAATATTGGGTCGAAATGCGGCAGTGCGGCAATCTGGGTCTGGGGCACGCTACTTGCGCTGGTCGCAATCTGGCTCCGGTATCGGGTGATCGAGGCCGGCTTACTTGCAAGTGCATGTTCCGAAGGGGCTGGCGGGGGACCTGCCTGCCTTGCCCGCGACCTGCTGGTGCAGGGCTTCCAGCACCAGCGCGTGGGGTGGTTGAGCCTGGCTGCGGGCGTGGCCTCCTTCCTTGCCGGCTGGCGGGCGGTGGCGTGGCTTGCCTGGCTCTCCGGCCTGGTCGGGCTGATCCTCTACAGTTACGACCCGGCTGCGGTCGGCACGCTCCTAGGCCTGATCGTGCTGATGCGGCCGCACCAGGAGCACCGGCAGGGCCAATGCGGCGCCGGTCAGCGCCCAGGCGATGGCCTGGGGGTTGGCCGGTTCCGATGACCAGCGGGCGAGCGCCGAGAAGAGCAGAACAGCCGCGCACAGGCGCTCGGCGTGGGTGGTGCCGTTGCGCCACCAGCCGGTGACGCCGAGGACCACGGCCGGGGCCAGATAGAGCAGGACCGGGAAGTCCCGGTAGCGCGGGTCCACCCAGAGCAGCAGGGCGGCGACCGCCGCGGCGAACAGCAGCAGTCCGCGCAGCATGCCGATCGATGCCGCCTTGGTGCGCAGGCGGTCGGCGTGCCAGAGGATCCGTGTGGCGCGCCGCGTGCAGGGAACCGGCTCGCCGAACCAACGTGTGAGCACCAGCGGCAGGAGCCCGGCCAGCGCCGCAACGGTACCTAGTACCGACCATTCGAGCGCATTGCGGTAGGCAAGGTGGGCGTGCTCCCAATGCAGCACCGCGACCAGCCCGCCCATCGCGCCGGTGAGGCTGAGGGCGCTGACGCGCAGGCAGTAGGTGCGCCGGCCGGTGGCGGAGAGAAGGAAACCGAGCACTCCGCCGAGGAGCGCACCGCCGATCGGACCGAATAGGGTCTCGCGCTCGGCCACCGGCCCGGAAAAGGGAAACTTGGGGGCGAGCTCCGAGGCCTCGAGCATGCCCCAGTAGCCGCCGACCGTACCCTCCAGGGCGCGCTTCCAGGGCTGGTCGATGGCTTCGATCAGGTTGTAGTCCCAGTCTTCCGCATGGGCGCGGTGGACGAACTCGCGGATGTAGCGTGCCTGATTCACGCGCGAGGGCTTCGATTCCTCGCGCTGGCGGCCTGCGCTCGGCCATCCGGTTTCGCCGATCAGGATGGGCTTGCCGGCGAAGTGTTGGCCGACGTGCTCGCGGGTTGCCGCGACGTGTTCGAGCGCCCGGTCGATATCCACCGGCTCGTCTTCCCAGAAGGGCAGGATATGCACGGTGATGAAGTCAAGCTCGGCGGCGAGGCTGTCGTGGCGGGTCCAGAACTCCCACACGTCGGCATAGGTGACCGGGACCTTGGCATGGGTCTTGGCGTGGCGGATGAGTTCGCGCATCTCGTCTTCGGTGCGCTCGCGGCGAAGCAGGACCTCGTTACCGACAATCAGTCCGCGCACCACGTCGGTGTTGGCGTTGGCGAGCGCCAGGGCGCGCTCGAGCTCCGCGGCGTTCATCGTCTTGTCGTAGCCGATCCAAGCGCCGAGCAGGACCTTCAGCCCTGCGTTGCGGGCAAGTTCCGGCACCTGCTCCAGCCCCTGGCTGACCGAGTAGAGGCGGATGCAGTTGGTGATCTCTGCCAGTGCGGCAAGGTCGGTGGCGATCTGTTCGCGCTCGATCCGCGTTTCCGGCTGCAGTGGCGTCTGCCCGGGGCGATGGTAGGGGGCGTAGGAGACACAGCGCAGCTTTTCGCCTTCGGCGAGATGCAGGTCGTGCATGGGCACAGGGCGGCTCTGGTCCCAGAGCATCAGGGCGAGCAGCAGCAGAACCCCAAGGCTCGAGAGCAGGAGAGCGAGCCAGAGCTGCTTGCGGTCGGTACGGGGCGCGATGAACACCTGCGGTGCTTCCGTTCAAGGATGAGGGGGCACGGAGATCGCCGTGCGCCGGCAAGAAAAAAGGCCACGCCCGAAGGCGTGGCCTGCTCCCGGGTTCGCCGGATTCTAACAGCGCTACTGCGTCATGCCGCGTAGTCGCTCATGGGCACGCAGGCGCAGAACAGGTTGCGGTCGCCGTAGACATCGTCAATGCGATTGACGCTGGGCCAGAACTTGTTCTCCGCCACCCAGGGCAGCGGGAACACCGCCTGCTCGCGCGTGTACGGCCGGTTCCAGTCGCCGAGGAAGTCGGCCTGGGTATGCGGCGCCTGCTTGAGCGGGTTGTCCTCTGCGGGCCAGTTCCCGGTCTCGATCTGGCGGATCTCTTCGCGGATCGCAACCATCGCGGCCACGAAGCGTTCCAACTCTGCGAGGTCCTCCGACTCGGTCGGTTCGACCATGATCGTGCCAGGCACCGGGAAGGACATGGTCGGCGCGTGGAAGCCGTAGTCCATCAGGCGCTTGGCGATGTCGACCTCGGAGATGCCGGTCGCCGCCTTGATTGGGCGGATGTCGAGGATGCACTCGTGCGCGACCCGACCCTGGCTGCCGGAATACAGTACCGGGTAGTGATCCACCAGCCGCGCGGCAAGGTAGTTGGCGTTGAGTATCGCCACCTCGGTTGCCTGCTTGAGACCTTCTCCGCCCATCATCGTGATGTACATCCAGGAGATCGGCAGGATGCTCGCCGAGCCGAAGGGTGCCGCCGAGACTGCGCCCTGGCCCAGGTTGGGCCGTCCGGCGTCGCCAGTCGGCTGGATCACGTGGTCGGCCATGAAGGGCGCCAGATGTGCCGCCAGGCCGATCGGCCCCATGCCCGGACCGCCGCCGCCGTGCGGAATGCAGAAGGTCTTGTGCAGGTTCATGTGCGACACGTCGGCGCCGATCGTCGCCGGGGAGGTCAGGCCGACCTGGGCGTTGAGGTTGGCGCCGTCCATGTATACCTGGCCGCCGTATTGGTGGATCAGGTCACAGATCTCGCGGATCGACTCTTCGAACACGCCATGGGTGGACGGGTAGGTGATCATCAGCGCGGCCAGGTCGGCGGCGTGCTTCTCGGCCTTGGCGCGCAGGTCCGCAACGTCCACGTTTCCGTTGTCGTCGCACTCGACCACCACCACCTGCATGCCGCACATCTGCGCAGTCGCCGGGTTGGTTCCGTGCGCAGACTTCGGGATCAGGCAGATCCTGCGGTTGGCCTCGCCGCGGCTGGCGTGGTAGCGCGCGATCGCCACCAGGCCGGCGTACTCGCCCTGGGCGCCCGAGTTGGGCTGCATGCTGATCGCCGGGAAGCCGGTGACCGCGCGCAAGTAGTCGGCCAGGCCCTCGATCATCTCGAGGTAGCCAGCAGCCTGCTCGCGCGGCGCGAACGGGTGAATGTTGGCGAACTCCGGCCAAGTGATGGGGATCATCTCGCTGGTCGCGTTGAGCTTCATCGTGCACGAGCCGAGCGAGATCATCGAGTGGTCGAGCGCCAGGTCGCGGTTCTGCAGCTTCTTGAGGTAGCGCAGCATCTCGTGCTCGGTGTGGTGCGTGTTGAACACCGGGTGGGCGAGCACGGCGTCGCTACGCAGTAACTCTACGGGCAGCGCGCCGCCGGCGGCCGCGACGCGAGCGTCGAGTGCACTGAGGTCGGTGGAGGCGCCGAAGCAGCCCAGGATTGCCGCGATGTCCTCGCGCGTGGTGGTCTCATCCACTGCGAGGCCGAGCGTGGTGCCGGAGACGCTGCGCAGGTTGAAGCCGGCTTCCTCGGCCGCGCGCAGGATGGCGGGCGCGCGCACGCCGACCTCGACCTCGACGGTGTCGAAGAAGGGGCGGTCGTGCAGGCCGAAGCCGGCCTCGCGCAGGCCGGCGGCGAGCACGGCGGCGAGGCGATGGATGCGCGCGGCGATGGTGCGCAGGCCCTGCGGGCCGTGATACACCGCATAGAAGCCGGAGAGATTCGCGAGCAGCACCTGCGAGGTGCAGATGTTCGAGTTCGCCTTCTCGCGGCGGATGTGCTGCTCGCGCGTCTGCAGCGTCATGCGCAGCGCGGTCTTGCCGCGCGCGTCCTTGGAGACGCCGATGATGCGGCCCGGCATCGAGCGCACGTAGCCTTCGCGGGTGGCGAAGAAGGCGGCGTGCGGGCCGCCGAAACCCATCGGCACGCCGAAGCGCTGCGCCGAGCCGAGGGCGATGTCGGCGCCCATGCTGCCGGGGCTCTTGAGCAGCACCAGGGCCATCAGATCACTGGCGACCGCGACCACGGTGCCCCTGGCCTTGAGCTCGGCGATTGGCATGGTGAGGTCGACGACCTCGCCGCGCGCGTTCGGGTACTGCAGCAGCGCACCGAAGCAGTCGTGGCTGCCGGCCTCGGCGGCCTTGCCATAGACCAGTTCGTAGCCGAAATAGTGCGCGCGCGTGCGCACCACGTCGATGGTCTGCGCGAAGCAGGCCTCGTCGATGAAGAATACGTTCGACTTCGACTTCGACACGCGGCGCGCCATCGTCATCGCCTCGGCAGCGGCGGTGGCTTCGTCAAGCAGGGAGGCGTTGGCGAGTTCCAGGCCGGTGAGGTCGATCACCATCTGCTGGTAGTTCAGCAGGGCTTCGAGCCTGCCTTGGGAGATCTCGGCCTGGTAGGGCGTGTAGGCGGTGTACCAGCCCGGGTTTTCGAGCACGTTGCGCAGCACGACCGCGGGGACGTGGGTGCCGTAGTAGCCCTGGCCGATCAGGGATTTCTTCACCACGTTGCGGCCGGCGATGGCCTTCAGGCGGGCGAGGGCCTCATGCTCGGGCATCGGATTAGCGAGCGGCAGCGGCGACGCGAGGCGGATATCGGCCGGTACTGTCTGCGCGATCAGGGTGTCCAGATTGGGTACGCCGATCGCTGCGCACATGCACGCGATCTCTTCGGCGTTGGGGCCGAGATGGCGACCGATGAATGCGTCGCGCTGCTCGAGCCGGGCGAGCGGGGCGGAAAGCAGGGAGTCGCTCATGATCAGGCCTGGGCAATTTCCGCTTCGTAGGTAGCGGCATCCATCAGCGCGGCGACGTCGGCTGCGTTGGCCGGCTTGAGCTTGAACAGCCAGTTGGCGTAGGCGTCGGCGTTGATGCTCTCGGGGGTGTCGATCGCGTCCTGGTTGTTGGCGATCACTTCACCTGCCACTGGGGCGTAGATGTCGGAGGCGGCCTTGACCGACTCGATCACCGCGCACGCTTCGCCGGCCGAAAGGCTGCGACCTGCGTCGGGCAGTTCGAGAAAGACCACGTCGCCGAGAGCTTCCTGGGCGTGGTCGGTGACGCCGATGGTCAGGGTGCCGTCGTCTTCAACGCGGATCCATTCGTGCGACTTGGTGTACTTGAGGTTGGCGGGGATGTTGCTCATGGCGCGCTCCAATCGTGAAGGTGGGGATTCCGGATGACTGCTTACCGACCGAGCTGATCCGCTGCGGACGGTGGAAGTGGGCGCGACGGCGTGTCGCCGCGCCCGGGAGGGGGTTAGACGAGTGGTTTGCCGTTGCGCACGAAGGGAAGTTTTACGGTGCGCGCCCTCAGGCGCTTGCCGCGAACCTCCACTTCGACGCCTTCGCCGGGCGTGTTCGCCAGCGGAACGCGTGCGAAGGCGATGGATTTCTCGAGCGTGGGGGAGAAACTGCCGCTGGTGGTCTCGCCCTCGCCGGCAGCGGTGAAGACCTTCATGTGTGAGCGCAGTACCCCCTTGTCTTCGAGGATGAGGCCGAGCAGGCGCTGGGTGGCCGGTCGGGCCCCCAGTGCAGTGCGGCCGACAAAGTCGCGCGCTTCGTCTTTCAGGTCCACCGTCCAGGACAGGCCGGCGTCGAGTGGCGAGACGGTGTCGTCCATGTCCTGCCCGTAAAGGTTCATGCCTGCTTCAAGGCGAAGCGTGTCGCGCGCACCGAGGCCGCAGGGCTTCACCCCTGAGGCCGCCAGCGCGTTCCACATTGCCTCGGCGCGGGCGGCCGGCACGGCGATCTCGAGGCCGTCCTCGCCGGTGTATCCGGTGCGGGCGATCAGCAGGTCGCCCACCCGGGCGCCGCTGAAGGGGGCGGGAATGCCGCTGGCGGTGCAAAGCTCGGGCAGCGCCGTGGTCGCGCGCTGGATCGCGCGCGGGCCCTGTACCGCGATCATCGCCAGATCGCGGCGCGCCTGCAGGGTCACATTGACCCCTGTGGATGCGATCTGTTGGCGCATCCACGCCACGTCCTTGTCCGCCGTGCCCGCATTGACAACGATCCGGTAGTCGGCATCGCTGAAGCGATAAACGATGAGATCGTCGATCACCCCACCGTTCGGGTTGAGCATGCAGGAGTAGAGCGCCTTGCCACTCTCCTTGAGCTTGGCCACATCGTTGGCGAGCAGCCGGCGCAGCCAATGGGTGGCGTCCGGGCCCGCGAGGTCGAGGGCGAGCATATGCGAGACGTCGAACATCCCTGCGTCGCGGCGCACTGCATGGTGCTCCTCGATCTGTGATCCATAGTTGACCGGCATGTCCCAGCCGGCAAAGTCGACCATGCGCGCACCTGCAGCGACATGGGCGGCGTGGAGTGGGGTTTGCTTGGCAGCAGTCGTCATCGCGGAGGCGCTCCGTAGGGGTGAACGAAAAGGGGCGAACACAGCGCATCGCCAGGTTCGCCCCATCTGTCCCTTGTACCTGAGAGATTTTCCGTCCTCGCCGTCCTCCACATATATATAGACTCAGGCGCGCGGCAACGGAGTGCCCCTTCGGTGGATACGCAAACGCAGCGCGCTCGTATCGCTCTCCAGACTTGTACTGCACGCGCGGTCCTTTTGCCTGAGCGGTTCCGGGGGTTGCGCCTTCGGCGACTTCTTCCATACAGATCGAAGTTCTCTCCCGCGTGTCGCGCGGACGATACCACCTGCACCCGCCGTGGGGCAACCGCCGGATCGACCGCCGGATCGGATGTCGCCGGAGCCGATGCCGGCCGAGCGGAGTCCTTGCGGCGCCTCGTCTGGTTGGCTGACCGTATTATTTGCTCATAAATTTTTAGATTGCGGATTTGTGTTGACGTTGTTTCTGCTGGGTCTATAATGCGCACCTCTTCAGCGCTGCAGCGGTTTCTTCGGAAGCGGGGTGCGGGGTTGAGGAGGTTGAAGCGGGAGGTTGTTGGGCGGTGGATCGGGTCTTGGCGGTGAGCTGGGGCGTTAAAAAAGATTCACGAAATGCTTGACAGGGATTAGGTGGTTG
>NZ_JBNCAR010000031.1:0-43905 GCF_051280715.1 Thauera sp. AutoDN2
AGCCTGCGACTCAAGCGCAAGCGGGCGGCCTGGGATGACGATATCCGTATGAAAATGCTGGGGATTCATCGGTTATGACTTTCGAATGCGATGGCCCTGGTCCGTGTACTCGGAGCCGCCCGCCGAATAATCGCGTGCCCGTCTTGCGTCTTATTAACCCGGCCCTTGAATAAAGACGCCGAGATACAGTCTGTCTTCCATGCACTTCTTTGAATAGATGAGTTTTTTAGGCTTCCCGCCGCCTTTGAATTCAAGGGCCTTGTTAATAGCAGCAGTTCACACTCTGAACATGACGACACCTACCTGTTACATGTGCAGCGCTCCCAAGACGTCGGTCGAGCACGTCCCCCCGAGAGGACTCTTCCCAAAAACCAAGGATCTGCCGCCTGGGGTTAACCTGCGAAAGCAATTGATCACCGTTCCATCATGCGAAATTCACAACACTGAGAAGTCTGCAGATGACGAGTATCTTATGTATGCCCTTGTGTTCGGCATTCAGAACAACGTCACTGCATCGAGTCATATCAGAACGAAGATCACTAGGGCTTTCACTTCAAATCCCGCTGTTCCAAGACTAATTACGCAACATCCACGGCCTGTCCGTGTGGAAGACACATCGACGGGAAAGATTGAAGAAACTATGGCGTTGCGTATAAACACGCACAGAGTTCATCAAGCCCTAGACCACATAGGGAGAGCGCTGCACTTTCACCACTTTCGCGAGAAGTGGACAGCCGATATTCAAGTTATTCCTCTATTTCTTCTTGCACTAGACGGTGAATCAGCACTCAAATTTAACGATACACTTGCTTCAATGGGAGTGGCTGCTGAGGCACTATTCTCCGATCAACCCGCACACGGTAACAATCCCGAAGTCTTTTCATATAGGGTAGTGCAGTTAAGGGATCATATATCTGCTGCTATGCTTCTTGATTTTTACGAGGGCTCGAAGGTTGTACTTCTATTCAAAAAATAGGTTTTAGCCTTATTGAAAGCTTAGCTCACAGAGCCGAAAGTCCGACGGAGCGCTGACTGCAGTGTCTTATCGAGAAGCGAACTCAACGCTTTCCGATCGAGTAGCTGTAGTTACTAATCCGTCCGAAATTTCTTGACTGATAGCGTTCTTGACCACATGCAGCGCCTTCCGACCTACTTCGGGGATCATGAGAAGTTGGCTTTCTCCAACCATTAACCAGTCGGAGATGCTGTAAATGCCTGCACTTTCCAACGCGTCGATGACTCTTTTCACCCGATCATCAGAAAGAGGGCCAGATCTCAAACCTTCCGCAGACTGAGGGCTCGTTAAATCAAGATCGCGAAGGCTAGTCCGGTAATCGACGTACGGACTGACTTCAAACTCACCGCACCATTGCCCTCCGTGGGTCGCTGGAAACGCATTACGGTGGACTCCCTCTTCGTCAATCCAAAGCGCTGGGGCTTTCCTGTAGCAACCACCCCATCGCTCAGGGGCCTTAAAGCCAAGGTGGCTCGTGTTGATATATCGCTGCCAGAACTTACAGCGCCAACACGCTTCATTTCTTTTCGCCATCGAATCATGCTCTGAGAGGTTAAGATTCTATCTCTGCCTCTGGCTGTATGCATACCGAGATTCAGAGAGATGAATGCTATAAATTTTCTAGACTTTTCTGTGCAAATTCGACGTTCAAATATGGGCAGGCGATCAGATGACTTCCTAGAAGATATGCATAAGGACTAAATTATACCTGTGGCGTCAATTTGATGTACTAGAGAACTCAGCAGCACCGGTGCAGTGAGCGTTGCGCTGCCGCTCTGTGCTTTGATCAAGATAGTGCTGTACAGTCTGTATGACAACTATCCACGCATAGCTGTCGCCAGGGCGGCGGCTTCTGTATCGGAATCGGAGGACTGCTCTTGGAGTGGAGCCGTCGTCACCCAAAAAAAGCCCTTACGATGGTCCAATCATGACACTCGTCTTGGAGGCAAGTAGGGAGCCAATGCAGCGTCTAGAGCTGCATGTAGTGCCTGAAAGGCAGTATCAGAGGCACCGCCAAGCCCAATCTTGACAAGTTCGCAGTAACGCTCCTTTGTCAGACCTAGACTGCTTGCGGCGGGACCGATCAGTGGCTTACCAGGAAGTGTCTTGAGGAACACAGTTGGGTCGTCCGTGGCTAGGGCGGCAGACACTCGTGCCTCCTCCTCATTCCATATAGTCTGAGGCTCTGTAACGGGTTGTGTACGGGGTATCTCGGCGATGAGGACATTCTTTAGGGCTTCTTTATCGTTGTAATCCACTCTGGTTGCGAAGGCTCGTTCAATGAGCATCAATGACCGGGCCTTGAAGCGCTCGCAAATGAGCTTGCTTGCCAGATTTCCTGACATCTGTTGCTTAAAACTAGCAAATGCATTCGCGTACAAGCCATCCACTGTCTCAGGCTTGTGTCCTGCATGAATCGCAATTGCCGTATATACAGGCTTCAAAACGTAAAGGCTCTCAATTTCGTGAACAGGTAAGACATGCACGTTCTCCAAATTGGAAAGCACCTCGTCTGGCCAATGGTCGCGGTCAATAATTCCACTTGCTACAAATCCACTGACGACCGACCGTGTTTGAAAAGCTGCCGTACAACGCTTTACGCTGTCGCACCCTCCGACAGGAATCAATGCAGTCTCGCGATCATTGAACCAAGCTCGTAGCAGTTCCTGATCGAGGCTCTTTTCTTCGCGCCCTTCGCAAAACACCAACCTAGACGCATAAACGGAGAACGAAGCCGCACCTAGTATCGAAGCTATGTCATCAGAAGGAAGGCCGGTTTCTGAATTCATTAACTCCGGAGGCTGGTTGGGACGCACAAGAATAATCTTGGCATCCCTTCTGGACAGTGCAAAACTCAAATCATGCGTGACGTAAACAAAGCGTTTTGATGGTGACAAGCTCTCAAGTGCATCCCAAAAGCGCACGGCAAGACGTGAGTGGAAATGGGTCTCCGGTTCGTCTACCACTACCAATGAATGGTGAGAATCAAAGACCCGTCCAGCGAGATATAGACCGGTTCTCTCACCGTCGCTCATGTGCTTTGCAGTGTAGGTGGCAGCACCCAGATAGTCGTTAGTAACTTTCGCAGTGAAGTCAGTGAAAGTGATAGTTCTTCCAGGAAAGACCACCTTCCAAAGTTCTTTTGTCTTGGTTAGAACAGTCTCGGGGAGTTCGCCAGGAGGAGCGCCCTGCAATACATGGTCGTAGACTCGCATTGCCTCAACGGCATGCGAACTCCATAACTTGCCAAAGAGTGCATCAATGTCCGGGACCAATTCCCAATATGAGTTGCGCCGCTGATTCGTACGATTCTGCAGCTCGTTCGTCGCTGTCTGAAGCGTCCAGTTTGGAATCTGGTCTGGAATGGCGATATTCCGCAGGGCAGGAATGAACTCCGCGGTACCGGTTTGAGCCAACTGAACGGCTAGCCGTGTTTTACCTGACCCATTTGCGCCCAATAGCACTATCGGACCGTCGCCTTCGATGGGTTCCGCAATACCCGGAATGTTTGTAGCCATGGCTTACCCCCTCAAGAACATGCCAGTATTCTACATTGAGCCCTTGGCACTCGGAGGCGTAAATGTGCCAATGATCTCACTGAGTCCTTTGGCTAAGCTATTCGGCAGCTCTTGGGCGTCACCGGTCGCTCTGGCAGCAGCGTTTTGGAAATGTTGAGCGGCAGCAACTGGCCGGAGTCGCGAGGTCACGAACGGCAGCTTCGTGGCAGCGAAACTCACAGAAGGCCACCGTGCCTCAGCGGCGGCTTCGGGGAAGTTCGGATGCCCGGTCTGGGTCGGGTCCGGCTATAGCCAGACACAGGAAGCGGTCGTTCACCGCCGAAAACAGGTGAGCGGCCGGTGACCGACGCATTGCCGCCCGACGTTGGCGTCAGACCCAAGGTCGGCTGAGGTCGACACCCCGCCGCCTGCGCCCCAGAGCATCACTCTACAAACGACGCCGCCGCAGACAGCGCCCCGACGGCGGGCGATTCAACGACCCGGACACCATCTGCAAGGGTCCGGAGGCGCTCACCGCCTAGATCGTGGGCACGCTTGAGGAAGATGCTGGAGCCGCTCTACTGGGGCCATGCCGGGAAAGCGCCTGCGTCGCGACTTGAGTATTGATCGGACCGCCACTAAAATCTGACCATACTAGTCAGAAAGAGAGGCAAAACAATGCAGACTTGGCAGATGCAGGAAGCTAAGGCGCGCATGTCGGAGTTGGTCAAGCGCGCCCAGACCCAGCCCCAGGACATCACCCTGCACGGCAAGTCAGTCGCAGTGGTGATCTCGCGCGAAACTTTTGATCGGTTGTCACAGGCGCAGGACTCGTTGGTGGACTTCATGCGACGCTCACCCTTGTTCGGAACAGACGACATCGCCCTCGAACGCGAGCAGAGCCTGACGCGCGAGGTCTTGTTTTGAGCTACCTGATCGACACCAATGTGTTGTCCGAACTGCGGCGCAAGTCTCCAGACCCCGGCGTGGTCGCCTGGTTTTCGCAGCGACCGCCAGCCACCCTGCATCTCTCCGTGCTGACGCTCGGTGAAATCCGAAAGGGGATTGAAGGCGTCGGGGACGAAGTTCGAAAGCAGTCGCTGATCGATTGGCTCGAGACGGATCTCCCCACCTTCTTCACCGGGCGCATCCTCGACGTCAATGGCGCAGTGGCCGATCGCTGGGGGCGTCTGGTCGCCGCAGCCGGACGACCGCTGCCCACGATCGACAGCCTGCTCGCAGCGACCGCCCTGGAACACGATCTGGTACTGGTGACACGCAACACCAAGGATTTCGCGGGCCTGCCCGTCGAGGTCTTCAACCCCTGGACGAGCTGACACGAGATCTCTCAACGGCGTCGTCCCTCCCTGGCGCCCGATACGTCAAACAACGTATTTGTGCAGCGCACCACCCTCCCGACAATGAGGCCACATCCTTTGCAACCCGCCTCACCGGGAGACCCAATCCATGAGACACGGAGATATTTCGAGCAGCGCCGATTGCGTGGGCGTTGCGGTGGTCAACTACAAGATGCCGCGCCTGCACACCAAGGCCGAGGTGCTGGACAACGCGCGCAAGATTGCCGACATGGTGGTGGGCATGAAGCAGGGCCTGCCGGGCATGGACCTGGTGATCTTTCCCGAGTATTCGACCCACGGGATCATGTACGACCCCAAGGAGATGTACGACACCGCCGCCACGGTGCCGGGCGAGGAGACCGAGATCTTCGCCGCCGCCTGCCGCAAGGCCAAGGTGTGGGGCGTTTTTTCGCTGACCGGCGAGCGCCATGAAGAGCACCCCAACAAGGCGCCCTACAACACGCTGATCCTGATGAACGACCAGGGCGAGATCGTGCAGAAGTACCGCAAGATCATGCCCTGGGTGCCGATCGAGGGCTGGTATCCGGGCGACTGCACCTATGTGTCCGACGGCCCGAAGGGCATGAAGATCAGCCTCATCATCTGCGACGACGGCAACTACCCCGAGATCTGGCGCGACTGTGCGATGAAGGGCGCCGAACTCATCGTGCGCTGCCAGGGCTACATGTACCCGGCCAAGGACCAGCAGGTGATGGTGGCCAAGGCGATGGCGTGGATGAACAACTGCTACGTGGCCGTGGCCAACGCCACCGGCTTCGACGGCGTGTATTCCTACTTCGGCCACTCGGCCATCGTCGGCTTCGACGGCCGCACGCTGGGCGAATGCGGCGAGGAGGAGATGGGCATCCAGTACGCCGAACTCTCCACCAGCCTGATCCGCGACTTCCGCAAGAACGCGCAATCGCAGAACCACCTCTTCAAGCTGCTGCACCGCGGCTACACCGGCAAGATCAACTCCGGCGAGGAACCCACCGGCGTCGCCGCCTGCCCCTACAGCTTCTACGGCGAGTGGATCAACGACCCGGAAGGCACGCGCAAGAAGGTGGAAGCGATCACCCGTTCCACCGTGGGCACGCCGGAATGCCCGATCGAGGGCATCCCCAACCAGCCATCGGCCCATCGCTGATTGCCCCTTCGGCCGCCCGATGCCCCGCGGGGCGTCGGGTGCGCCCATCCGGACGAACGCCATGGACCTCACCCCTTACCGCCTCACCGCCGAGCCCTACTACCGCCCCACCGGTCACGAGATCGCCCTCTACGAGCACGCCTACGCCCACCGCCTGCCGCTGGTGCTCAAGGGCCCCACCGGCTGCGGCAAGACGCGCTTCGTCGAATACATGGCTTGGCGCCTGGGCAAGCCGCTGATCACCCTCGCCTGCAACGAGGACATGACCGCCGCCGACCTCGTCGGCCGCTACCTGCTCGACGCCGAGGGCACGCGCTGGCACGACGGCCCGCTCACCACCGCCGTGCGCCACGGCGCCATCTGCTATCTGGACGAAGTGGTCGAGGCGCGCCAGGACACCACCGTGGTGATCCACCCGCTCACCGACAGCCGCCGCATCCTGCCGCTGGACAAGAAGGGCGAGATCGTCGCCGCGCATCCCGACTTCCAGCTCGTCGTCTCCTACAACCCCGGCTACCAAAGCCACAGCAAGAGCCTCAAGCAATCCACCCGCCAGCGCTTTGCCGCGCTCGAGTTCGACTACCCGGCCGCGGAGGCCGAGGCCGACATCGTCGCCCACGAGGCCGGCATCGACCGCGCACTGGCCATGCGGCTGGTCGATATCGCCCACCAGTCGCGCCGACTGCGCGAGCGCGGGCTGGATGAGGGCATCTCCACCCGCATGCTGATCTACGCCGGCGTGCTGATCCGCGACGGCCTGCCGCCCATCGACAGCTGCCGCATGGCGATGACCGCCCCGATTACCGACGACCCCGACATGCAGCGGGCGCTGGGGGCCCTCCTTGAATCGGCCTTCTGAGCTGCCCGCGACGTGGTGGCTGATGGCGGGCGCCGACAGCCTCGCCCCGCGCCTGGCCGCCCTCGGCCACCTGATGCACGCCTTCGGCATCGACGACGGCGACGTGCAGGCGCTGGAACGCCCCCCGCAGGACGGCCCTGCGCCGCGCCCGGTGCTGCACGGCGCCACCCTGCTGCTGCCCGAGGCGCCGCCGCAGTGGGCCATGGCAGCCGAAGACCTCCACCTCGCCGCCACCCTGCACGCCATCGGCCACCTGCGCCATTCCCCGCGCCGCCAGCCCACAGGGAACCGCAAGCCGATGAGCCTGGCGCTGGCCGGCGCCATCGAGGACGTGCGCGTCGACCGCCTGCTGATGCGCCGCCACCCCGGCCTCGTTCGCCTGTTCCACCGCCTGCTGCGCGGCCAGCCGGAACTGCCGCAAGTGGGCTTCGAGGCGTTGGTCGCCCGCCTGCAGCGCGTTCTGCTCGACCCGCAGGCTGACGACGACAACGCCTGGGTGCGCAAGGGCCGCGCCCTGTTCGAAGTGCGAGCCGCGCGGCTCGATGAGGCCGAGGCCTTCCGCGACGTGGTGTCGGTGCTGGCCAACGACCTCGGCCAGTTGCGCGTGCGCATGAACCTGCAGACCTACGCTCCACCGCTGCCCTGGCACGACGACAACAGCCACCTGTGGGCCCAGGGCGCCGACGCCGAGCAGGCCGAAACCACGCTGCGACGCCCGCCACCGCAGGGCGAACCCCAGCCCGTGCCGCCGCAGGCGCCGGAGGGCGTTTCGGGCCCGGCCCCGCTGCCCGAGCTCGCCCGCCACGACTACCCGGAATGGCACTACCGCCTCGACCGCGCCCGTGACAACTGGTGCACCGTGATCGAACGCGCCGTGCCGCCTGGCGTTGTCAGTGCACCATTGCGGCCCGCCCGCGCGCCGCTGCGGCTGGCGTGCAGCCGCCGCCTCGACCGCAGCCAGCGCATCCGCCGCCAGTGGGAAGGCGACGAACTGGATCTGGACGCTGCCACCGAGGTCTTCATCGACCGCCGGCTGGGGCTGGCGCCCGATCCGCGCCTGTTCCGTCGCCATGGCCGCGCGGCGCCGCGCACCAGCCTGCTGCTGTTGCTCGATCTGTCCGCCTCCACCGCCGACCTGCAGCCCTGCGGACGCAGCGTGCTGGATCTGGAACGCGAGGCCGCCGCGCTGCTGATGGAGGCGCTGCGCGATCGAGAGGACAGGCTGGAGGTCGCCGGCTTTGATTCGGACGGTCGGCAAGCGGTCAACTACCTGCGCCTGCTCGAGTTCGGCCAGCCCGTGCCGCCCGACCCGCTAGCGGTGCTGGGTGCCGCCCGACCGGGCTTGTCCACCCGCCTGGGCGCAGCACTGCGCCACGCGACGGCGTGGCTGGCAAAGGAGACCAGCGCGCAACGCACGCTGCTGGTGCTGTCCGACGGGGCACCCTCCGACATCGACGTGTTCGACGCCCGCCATCTGGTGGAGGACGCCGCGCACGCGGTGGTGGAGGCGCGGCGCAAGGGCGTGCGCTGCTTCTGCCTCAGCCTGGACCGCGCGTCCGAAGCGGATGTGCGCCGCATCTTCGGCCACGGCGGCTACCGCATCGTCGACGACCCGGCGCGACTCGGCGCACTGCTCGCGCGCAGCTACGCGGAGCTGGCGGATACGCGCTGATGCTGCGTTGTCCCCGCTCGATGCGTGCACACGGCGCACCTTTGTGGCCGCTACAGCATGCTTTCCAGGAAGGCCCGCGTGCGCGGATGCTCGGGATGGGCGAAGAACTCCGCCGCCGGGCGCGACTCGATGAGCTCGCCGCCGTCCATGAACACCACCCGGCTCGCCACCTCGCGCGCAAAGCCCATCTCGTGCGTCACCACGAGCATGGTCATGCGCTCGTCGGCCAGTTGCCGCATGGTGCGCAGCACCTCGCCGGTGAGCTCGGGGTCGAGCGCGGAGGTGGGCTCGTCGAAGAGCATGATGTCGGGCTCCATCGCCAGCGCGCGCGCGATCGCCACGCGCTGCTTCTGGCCACCGGACAGGCGCGAGGGGTAGGCCTCGCGCTTGTCGAAGAGGCCGACCTTCTTCAACAATTCCTCGGCCTTGGGCAGGATGGTCTCGCGCTTCATGCCCTTCACCGTGATCGGCGCCTCGATCACGTTCTGCAGCACGGTCAGGTGCGGGAACAGGTTGAAGTGCTGGAACACCATGCCCATGCGCGCACAGATCCGGCGCACCTCGGCGTCGGCGACGTAGCGGGCATGGCCGTGGGCGTCATTGTCGACGAGGGTGTCGCCCTCGATCACGATGCGCCCGGCGTCGATGGTCTCGAGGTGGTTGAGGCAGCGCAGGAAGGTGCTCTTGCCCGAGCCCGAGGGGCCGATCACCGCGACCACTTCGCCCTTCGCGAGCGTCAGCGAAACGCCCTTCAACACCTCGTTGGCGCCGAAGCGCTTGTGGATGCCGTTGGCGAGGATCATCGGTTCGCTCATCGACGCGGCCTCAGTCATAGACGGCATGGCTTTTCTCCAGGCGCTGGAAGAACCAGGTCAGCACCAACGTCATCAGCAGGTAGAAGCCCGCGGCGACGATGAAAGGCGTGATGGTGAAGTCGCGCTGCACGATGCCGCGTGCGGCGCGCAGCAGGTCGTTGAGCGCGAGTACGTAGATCAGCGAGGTGTCCTTGACCAGGGTGATGGTCTCGTTGCTCATTGGCGGCAGGATGCGCTTGACCACCTGCGGCAGCACGATGCGGCGCATGGTCTGGCCGTAGGAAAAGCCGAGAACCTTGGCGCCCTCGTACTGGCCGCGATCGATGGACTGGATGCCGGCGCGGAAGATCTCGGCGAAGTAGGCCGCGTAGTTGAGCGCGAAGGCCACGATCGCCGCCGGGAAGTCGGGCAGGCGGATGCCGATCACCGGCACGAAGGGCAGCGCGTAGTAGATGAACAGCAACTGCAGCATCAGCGGCGTGCCGCGCATCAGCCAGATGTAGCCGTTGACGGCCTGGCTGGCGGCGGTGAAGCGCGAGATGCGCACCAGCGCCAGCGCGAGCCCGAGCGGTACCGCCAGCAGCAGGGTGATCAGGAAGAGCTGCAGCGTGACCAGCGAGCCCTCGGCGAGCGGGCCGAGGATGCTGAGGATGTAGTCCATGGCGGGGCGCCGGGCGAGCGGCGGGCAGGTGGGGAGCGCGAAGGCGCCGGCGCGGTGCGGGAGCAGTGTCCGGCGGTCGAGCCCGCGTGCGGAGGGGGGGAAGGGATCGCGGCTTGCGCCGCTCCTACAGCAGCAATGAATTCCTGCAGGAGCGGCGCAAGCCGCCAAACCCGGCCCGCTTTACTTGATGATGTCCTTGCCGAACCACTCGGTGGAGATGCGCGCCGCGCTGCCGTCGGCCTTCATCTCGTCCATCGCCTTCTGCAGCTTCGCCAGCAGCTCGGTGTCGTCCTTGCGCGTGCCGACGCCGTATTCCTCGGTGCCGAAGTGGTCGTCGAGCACCTCGTAGTCGCCGGGCTTCTTGGCGGTGTAGTAGCGGCCCACGACCTCGTCCAGCACCACGGCGTCCAGGCGGCCGGTGGTCAGGTCCATCAGCGCGGTGACGTTGTCGCCGAACTTCTTCAGCTCCTTGAAGGAAGCCGCGATCGGGTCCTTCTGCACCGCGTCGATCGCGCTGCTGCCGTCCTGGATGCCGATGACCTTGCCGGCGAGGTCGGCCTTGGTCTTCACCGCCGAATTGGCCGGCACCACGATGATCTGGTGGTTCTCCATGTAGGCGGTGGTGAAGCCGATGTTCTTCCGGCGCTCTTCGGTGATGGTGAGGCCGTTCCACAGCGCGTCGACGCGCTTGCCGTTCAGCTCCGCCTCCTTGGCGCTCCAGTCGATCGGCTTGAACTCGACTTCGATACCGAGGCGCTTGGCGGCTTCCTTGGCGAGGTCGATGTCGAAGCCGACGAGTTCGTTCTTCTCGTTGCGGAAGCCCATCGGCGGGAAGTTGTCGTCGAGGCCGATGACGATCTTCGTCGGGGCGGCCGGCGCGGGGGCGGCGGACTGCGCGGCGGGGGCGCTGTCGTTGTTGCCGCAACCGGTCAGCAGGGCGCCGGCGGTGAGGGAGAGCATCAGCAGGGAAGAGAATTTGTTCATGATCCGACTCGGAAAGGACTGGGAAAGAGCGCCTGCACCCGCATGGGCGTGCGCCCGTGAACCGACCGTACGCTGCGGCGCGGCACGCAAAGGCGCGATTCTCCCCGTGAAGCCGTGATCGGGCAACCACTGCGCCACGGCTGCGTGCAGACATAAAAGAAACCCGCCACCCGTGGAAGCGGGTGGCGGGTGAGCGCAAGACCGGTTGGCCGAGGGGGTGAGAGAGAGGCCCTGCTCCCGGTTTTGGGCGCCCGAAGGCGGTCTCAGGCGCCAAACAGCAGGGCGCCGGTGCCGGCGATGGCGCCGCCGCTGATGCGCAGCACCGTGCGGCCGAGCGCGCTGTCCGGAACGAGTCGGGCGAGCGCAAAGCCGATCAGGTGAAGGGCGGCGGTGGCGAGGGCGAAGCCAAGGGTGTACGCGAGCACCGAGCCATCGCCCATTTCGGCGTGGTGTGCATGGCCGTGGAAAAGCGCGAAGCCGGCGACCAGCGGAAGCGCGGCGGGGAGCGGCAGGCGGGCCAGGAAGGCGATCAGCAGGCCGAGGACCAGCACCGAGGCGGCGATGCCGGCTTCCACTGCAGGCAATTCGATGGCGAGGGCCGAGAGGGTTGCGCCGGCGAGCATCGCCAGCACGAAGCTGGCAGGGAGCATCCAGCGTGCGCGCTTCTGCTGGAGGGCGGCGAACAGGCCGACGGCCAGCATTGCGAGCAGGTGGTCCAGACCGCCGATCGGGTGGGAGAGGCCGCTTGCGAGGCTGGCAGCGTCGTGGCCAGGGTGGGCGAATACCGGTGCGGTAGCCGAGAGGAGGGCCAGGAGGGTCAGCGGCCGGACGAAGTTGCGACAGGTGGCGTGCATGAGTGTGATTCCTTTGCGGCGTGCGGTCGAAGAACAAGGCTGAGTCAGCGAGGACGCATGATTGCTATCAAGATGCGTGCCAGGTCTGCGTCGGACCTGGAATCCGCAGGCTGCAGTGCCTGCAGTGTTCAAGAGATGGTCGAATGCTTTCCGGTTACTGGGCGTCACCGGCAGCCGATTGACCAGGTGTGCCCTTGTCCTGCGTTCCAGCCAGGGGCAGTGTCAGCACCAGGACTGCGCCGCCCTGCGGGGCGTTTTCGGCCAGCAGTTGCCCGCCATGGCGCTCGACGATGCCATAGCTGATCGACAGCCCGAGCCCGGTGCCCTTGCCTACCGGCTTGGTGGTGAAGAAGGGGTCGAAGATGCGGCCGATCACCGCCTCGGGGATACCCGGCCCGTTGTCGTGAAAGCGCAGTTCCACCTGGCCCTCGCGGAGCGTGGCGCCGATGCGAAGGGTGGGCGGGCCGTCGCCCTGGGTGGCGGCGTCCCAGGCGTTCTCGATCAGGTTGGTGACGACCTGCTGGATGCGCCCGGACGATCCGCGCAGCGGTATGGACCGCGGTAACGCGAGTTCGACGCGGAAGCTCTCGCGTGCGGCCTTGCACACCCAGCGCACTGCGCGCTCGATGACCGCGACCAGATCGAAGTCTTCGGCCTCGTCGCGGTCCATCACGGAGAAGCGTTTCAGACCGTCGACGATCGCCCGCGTGCGCTCGGCGCCTTCGAGGGTGCCCTCGATCAGCGAGGGCAGGTCGGCGAGGATGCGGTCGATGCGCAGCGTACGTCGCGCCTCTCCGATCTCCTTGGCACCGGCGCCGCCGTGAATGTGGCCGATATACTCGGAGAGGCGCTCGGCGTAGCGGCGTAGCGCATGCACGTTGCCGAGGACGAAGCTGATCGGGTTGTTGAGTTCGTGCGCGACGCCTGCAACCAGGCGTCCGAGCGAGGCCATCTTCTCGGCATGGAGCAACTGCTGCTGGGTGCGCTTGAGATCTTCATGCGCCTGATGCAGCGCCTCGTAGGCACGACGCAGCTCCCCAACCGGCCGCCCGGTGATGACCATGCCGAGCGACTTGCCGACGGCGCTGAAGCGCGGCGTACAGTTCAGCGACACCGGCACGGCGCTGCCGTCACGCGCGCGCAGCGGCAGCTCGCAGTCATGCACTTCCCTGGGACCTTGTTCGAGCAGGCGTCGGCGCGCCTCGGCGGCGGCTTGCGGATCCGCGAACAGTTCCATCATCGGCGTGCCGCGCAGGTCGTCGATGCTGCGCCCGCAGAAGGCCTCGAGCGAGCGGTTCGCGTCCTGGATCACGCCGTTGCGGTCGCACACCAGCATGATGTCGGACATTGAGGTGAGCACCGAGAAGATGAACTGCTGTGACTCTTCGAGCTTGGCGTTCTTCTGCTCGAGCGCGACCTCGTACTGCAGCAGGTCGGAGTACACCTCGTCCATCTTGTCGATGACCTCCAGCCACACGTCCTCGCTCACGCCGACGAGTTCGCCGGGGTGGGCGGTGTGCTGCAGCGGCGGGGTCGGGCTGTCGTCCTGGGACATGATCGGGTCTCCGGTCGGGCAGACGGGCGGTTCGGTCAATGCACCGTGCACGACATGCACGGATCGAAGGAGCGCACGATGTGCTGGACGGCGAGCGGCACGCGCTCGTCCTCGCCGACCGGCGTGCCGGCGAGCGCCTGTTCCAGCGCGCCGGGCTGGCCGGCGCCGTCGCGCGGCGAGAAATTCCAGGTGGTGGGGGCGATGATCTGGTAGTTCGCTATCACGCCCTTGTTCACCACCAGCCAGTGGCCGAGCGAGCCGCGCGCGGCCTCGACCAGCCCCGCGCCGCGCGTCTGCTCGGGCATCTCGCCTTGTATGCAGAAAGGTTCGCCGGGCACGATGGCCTGGACCCAGTGCTCCATCGCGGGCAGTACGCGGGCGAGCTCCAGCGTACGCGCGGTGACGCGGCTGAGCACGTTGCCGCCGCCCCGGGCGACCAGGTCGCGGACCAGCGGGTGGCCGTCGATCAACTGGCGTGCGAGCGCGCCGCATTCGAGTGTCTGGCCGTCGAGCCGCGGCGCCTTGCACCAGGAGTAGGCACCCTCCTTGTCGGCGACCGGTTCGGTGCGCGCAGAGAAGGGGTGTGCGCCTGTGGGGTGCGCGCCTGGGGAGTGCCTGCCCGGGTCGTCCCGCAGCCAGGCGTGGCGCCCGTCCTCGGTGATCGCCTGCGGGTCGAGCGGCGCTGCCATGCCCTCTTGCCAGGTGCCGGACGCGAACAGCGCTTGCCCGTTCAGGGGGTAGGCGCCGAAGGACAGGAAGCGATCGCCAGCGCGGCCGAGCGATGCGAGCGAGAGGGCGCGTGCGATGTGCAGGAAATGGCGGAAATCGCCCTCGTGTGCGGTGCGCGCATCGGCCCAACGCCACAACGCCGCTTCGGAGTCGAGCGCGGCGAAGGCTTCGAGGCTGTCGCCCAGCAGTCGCTGCTCGAGAAACAGGCGGAAGCGGCGCAGCAGCGCGAGCAGGCGCAGCTTGTCGTTCTTGGCCACCGTACGCGTGCTGCCCCCGGGCTGCAGGGCCAGCGTATGTGGCCATTTGCCCGCCAGCGTGCCGGTGAGCTCGAGAAAGGCGGCGCGTGCCGGCAGCACCTCGGCGGTCGCGCTTCCCTTCACGGCTTCGAAGCGGGCGCGGGCGGCGGCATGCCAGTTCTGCGTGCGGTAGGCTTCGCGCGCAAAATCGGGCATGAAGAACAGATAGAAGTGGGTGACATGGTCGGCGAGGTTCTCCGCGGCCAGCACCAGCGCCGAAACGAGCTCGCCGTTGGGGGCAGGCACGATGCCCATCGCCGCACGCAGCGCGGCAGCGGCCGCGGCGGATTGCGACACCGAGCAGATGCCACAGATGCGCGGCACGAACACCAACGCGTCGAGCGGCGTCTTGCCAAGCAGCACGTTCTCGAAGCCGCGGTATAGCGGTGCGGTCACCTGCGCGCTGCGCACGTGCCCGTCTGCGACCTCGAGGCTCACCTCCAGGTCGCCTTCGACGCGATTGAAGGGGCCGAGCACGATGCGGCGCATGCAATCTCCGTCAGTATTTCCGCCCGTTGCCGCGAATCGCGGGCGGCACGACCGGGTGGTCGGAACGAGCATTCTCCCGTACCCGGCGCGGGGTCGCCGACTTGGACAGCGCGGCGAGCGCGACGAACCAGGCCTTGGGCATGTCCGCGGGCAGGCCGATCGGGATGCCCGCCACCTTGGGCGTCTGGTGGAAGGGGTGGCCCGGGTCTTCGAAGCCGGGTTCGGTGCAGCCGATGCAGGCAAAGCCGCCCTCGGGGCAGGAGCCCGCGCCGTTCCACAGCCGGGTGTTGCAGTCGGCGTGTGCCTGGGTGCCCATGCAGCCCAGGTTTTCCATCAGGCAGCCGAGCTGGGAAAGCTCCGCTGCGCTTGCCTTGAACTCGTAGTACTCGTTGCGGCTGCAGCCATGATGGACGAGCTTGTCGGCATAGAAGCGGGGGCGGCCGAGGGGGTCGAAGTCTGCCGCCTCGAAGGCGTCCGCAGCCAGCCCGAGCAGGGTTTCCACCACCCAGCCGGGGTGGGTGGGGCAGCCGGCAACGTTGATCACCGGCAGCCCCGCCTGCGAGCGCCAGTCCGCGCCAAGCAGGCCGCCGGGCAGGTCGCCGTCGTACTGCAGGCCGCAGGCGTCGGTGGGGTTCAGGCCCGAACTCGTCATGCCGCCGAAGGCCGCGCAGCTGCCCACCGCCACCACATGGCGTGCGCGTGCGGCGAGGGCGCTGACCCATTCGATCATCGGCTTGCCTGTGCCGGCGAGCAGGTGGAATCGGCCGCTTCCATTGGGGCCGCGCAGCAGTGCGCCCTCCACGCACAGGATGTCGACCCGCTGGCGGCCTTCGGCGCAGGCTTCCAGAAGGTCGGTCGCCTCCACGCAGGTCTGTTCGGACAGGGAGGGATGCCACAGCAGCTCGATGCCGCCCGCCCCCAGCGTGCCCACTAGATCGCCGGCGTCGTGGCACAGCAGCGACATCGTGCACCCGCCGCAGCCGCCGGATTGCAGCCAGAGCAGGTTCATTGCGCGGCTCCCGCGGCATCCGTTGCATCGGTTTCCTCGCTGCCCTCGGCGGAGTCTGCCCGGTCGTCCAGGCCCCAGCGCGCGAGCTTGCTGCGCAGGCCGACGCGCGACAGGCCGAGCTCGGCGGCCGTGCGGGTCTTGTTCCAGCGGTGGCGGATCAGGCAGGCGTGTACGATGCGCGCCTCGAGCGCATCGAGCCGGCTGCGCAGGTCACCTTCCAGGCCGCCCAGCCAGGACAGCGTGGCCTCGTCCTCCTCGGCTGCGGCATGCAGCACGCGCGGCGACAGGTGCGCGGCCGACAGGCGAGGGCCTTCGGCGAGCGCGATCATGCGCAGCACCTCGTTGCGCAACTCGCGCACGTTGCCGGGCCAGCGGTAGGCGCGTAGGCGGCCGAGGATCTCGTCGTCGAGTGGTTCGAGTGCGAGCCCCAGCGCGGCCGCGTTGTCCTGCAGGTAATGCTGCGCGATCAGCGGGATGTCCATCGGCCGTTCGCGCAGCGGCGGCACGCGCACGGTGATCGCGGCGAGGCGGTAGTAGAGATCCTCGCGGAAACGGCCGGCGCGCACCTCTTCCTCAAGGTTGCGGTTGGTGGCGGCAATCACGCGCACATCCACCGGCACCGGTCGTGGCGCACCCACCGGCCGCACCTCGCCCTCCTGCAGCACGCGCAGCAGCTTGACCTGGAAGGCGGCCGAGGTTTCGCCGATCTCGTCGAGCAGGATGGAGCCGCCGCTGGCCTGGCGGAACAAGCCCTCGCGATCCTCGGTGGCGCCGGTGTAGGCGCCGCGGCGGGCGCCGAAGAGCTCGGACTCGAGCAGGGTGTCGGGGAGCGCGCCGCAGTTCTCGACAATGAAGGCGTTGGCCTCGCGCGGGCTGCCGTAGTGCAGCGCGCGTGCGAGCAGCTCCTTGCCGGTGCCGGACTCGCCGGTCAGCAGCACCGGGATGTCGTAGCCGGCGACCTTGTCGACCAGGGCGCAGATGGCGTTCATCGGCGAGTCGGGCGCGCGCAGCAGGGCGCCGCCGCGCTGGCGGTCGCGCACCGCCTCGCGCTTGCCGGCGACGCGCTGGCGCAGCACCGGCGCCGCCACCTTGAGGTCCAGGCTCAGGCGCTCGTTCTCGGCCTGCAGGCGCTGCATCTGCGCGGCGTTGCGCAGGGTCAGCAGCAGCTGCTCGGGCTGCCAGGGCTTGAGTAAGTACTGGAAGATACCGGCCTCGTTGATGCCGGCGATGATGTCCTCGGAGTCGGTGTAGCCGGAGATGATGATGCGCACTGCGTCCGGCCAGCGCTCGCGTACCTCGCGCAGCAGCGCCACGCCCGAGGTGCCGGGCATGCGCTGGTCGCTGAGCACGATCTGGATCCACTCCCGCGACAGGATCTCCAGCGCCTCGTCGGCCGACGAGGCGGTGAACACCTCGAAGTCCTCGTCCAGCGTGCGGCGCAAGGCCTCCTGCGAGCGCAGCTCATCATCGACGACGAGAACGGTGGGCAGGGTCGGGGTGGGCATGGAGGGCGCAGCTTCCTTCAGGGGGTGAGGATCGTTTCCCGGGGCGGCGGGACCTGCCAGCCCAGGTCGCGGTGGCGGGCGAGGTGGCGCGGCGTCCACGACTGCGCGCTCTTGAGCACGAAGTGGAAACGCGCCACATGGTAGCTCGGGTCGAAGCCGTAGAAGTTGCGCCGCATCATGTCGAGCTCGGCGGCGCGATAGGCGGCGAGCGGCTTCTCGGCCTCGTCGGCGGCGCGGCGGCCGGCCTTGTCGGCGATGCGTGCGGCGAGCGCCGGGTCGGTGGCGAGCGCGCGTGCACGCGCCTCCACCTCGGCCGCAAAGTCCGCGCGGCCGGTGCCGAAGCAGTCATCGATCAGCCCTTGCACCGCCGCCTGGCGGGCGAGCAGCGGCAGGCGGTTGCGCATGATTGCGCGCGCGGCGTTCCCGCCCACCCGGCGCGGCAGCAGGTAGGTCCAGTACTCGGAGCCGAACAGGTTGCCCATGTTCTTGTAGTGCGGGTTCATCACCACCCCTTCGCGCGCCCATACAAGGTCGCAGGCGAGGGCGAGAAAGCAGCCGCCGGCGCCGGCGTTGCCGCGCAGCGCGGCGACGGTGAGGCGGTCGGTGAGCCCGAGCAGCGCCAGGCAGACGTCGTCGATGGCCTCGATGTTGGCCCAGGACTCGTCGGCCGGCGAGGGCGCCGCCTCGATGGTGTTGAGGTGGATGCCGTTGGACCAGAAGCCGGCGCCGCCGTCGAGCACCAGCACCCGCATCGGGCGGCTGCGGGCAAACGCGATTGCGGCGAGCAGGCGGCGGCACTGCGCAGTGGACATCGCACCGTTGTAGAACGTGAAGGACAGCACGCCGAGCGCGCCATCGTCCGTCTCGCGGTAGGCGAGCTCGCGGTAGCCGAGCGTCGCCGGATCGGCGCCGGGCGGCGTTATCAGCGTGGCGGGCAGTTCCGGCAGCGTTGCTGCCTCGGTGGCGAAGGCGAGCGTGGCTGGGAGCTTGAACGGATGCGGGCTGTCGGCGCGGCGCACGTGGCCGATCCACACCGCGCCGTCCGCCGTGGCGCGCAGCAATGCGCCGTCGCGGCGGGCGAGCAGCGTGCCGGGCGCGGCGTGCTCGCAGCCGGCCGGCCGGCGCCCAAGGTGGGCGTCAAAGAGATGACAGGCTTGATCGAAGAGCGCGTCGGCCACGCCGGGGAAGCCGTCGGCGGCGCGGATGCGGGCGAGGATCTCGGCGCTGCCCATGCGCGCCCAGTCGAGCGCGCGATCGGCCTGGCACATCAGCGGGCGCAGGCGGCCGCGCGCATCGCTGATTTCCGCCAGCGGGCGCGGCTGCCAGCGACCCGCGCGCCAGTCGGGCACACGGGCGAGCGCCTCGCGCACCGCGGCAAGCGCGCCGGCGGTGGTCTCGTTGCGATAGACGTCGGACTTGGCCGCTGCGCGCAGCGGGAACTCACGGCTCGCCCATACCGGACCGGCGTCCATCTCGGCCTCGGCCTGCAGCACGGTGACGCCCCACCGCTTGTCGCCACCCTCAGCCTCGGCTTCCTGGATCGCCCAGTCGAGCGCGGAGGGGCCGCGGTCGCCGACGATGCCGGGATGCACGATCAGGGTGAGGTGGCGGCGCCAGACCGATTCGGGCACCGCACGCTTGAGGAAGGGCGCCACGATCACGTCGGGCGCGAACAGCGCCACTGCTTCCTCGGTCACGCTGTCGGCGATGTCGAACTCCACCGAGACTTCGTGACCGTCGGCGCCGAGCTCGGCGAACAGGCGCTGGGCGAGGCCGTTGAAGCTGTGGGTGAGGAGCAGGATGCGCAGCGCCGCGGCCATCAGCAGATCCTCGGCAGTTGCTCGCCGGCGAGCCAGTCCACCATGCGTCGCCCGCCGAAGCCGGTGCGGATCTGCACGAAGTGCTGCGGGTCGGCGGTGGCGGCACCGATCCTTGTGGCCTCGGCGCCGAGCGGGTGGGCACGCAATGCGGCGAGCGCGGCCTCGGCGTGCTCGGGCGCACACAGCACGACCAGCTTGCCCTCGTTGGCGACGTAGAGCGGGTCCAGGCCGAGCAGTTCGCAGGCCGCGTGCACCTGGGACGATACCGGGATCGCCGCCTCGTCGAGCTCCATGCCCACGCCCGACTGCGTGGCGATCTCGTTGAGCGTGGTCGCCAGGCCGCCGCGGGTGGGGTCGCGCAGCACGTGCACCGCCTCGGCCGGCACCGCGGCATAGAGCGCCTCGATGAGGCCGTTGAGTGCCGCACTGTCGGAGACGATCTCGGAGTCGAAGGCCAGCGATTCGCGCTGCGCCATGATCGCCATGCCGTGGTCGCCGATGCGCCCGGACAGCAGCACCACGTCGCCGGGCCGCGCACGTGCGCCGCCCGGATCGCGCCCGGCCGGCAGCGCGCCCACCCCGGTTGTGGTGATGAAGACCCCGTCGCCCTTGCCCTGCTCGACCACCTTGGTGTCGCCGGTCACCACCATGACTCCGGCCGCGCGTGCGGCGGCGGCCATCGAATCGACGATGCGGGCGAGTTCGGCGAGCGCATAGCCTTCCTCGAGGATGAAGCTGGCGGCCAGGTAGAGCGGGCGCGCGCCCATCACCGCGAGGTCGTTCACCGTGCCGTGCACCGACAGGCTGCCAATGTCGCCGCCGGGAAAGAACAGCGGGCTCACCACGTGGGCGTCGGTCGCCATCACCAGGCGCTCGCCCGGTGCCGGCGCGGGCAGCACGGCGCCGTCGTCGCCGCGGGCGAGGAAGTCGTTGGCGAAGGCGCGCGCGAAGAGTTCGGAGATCAGCTGCGCCATCGCCCGCCCGCCGGCGCCGAAGCCCAGATCGACGCGGCCGTTGCGCAGGTCCAGCGGGCGGACGTAGCCGGGTTTGACGGTGTTCATGCAGTTTCCTGGTTTGCGTTCAGGGGTGCGGTGCCGACGACGCGCACCGGCACGTCGCGGAAGCGCCCGTAGTTGTAGTGTGCGGCGCAGGCGCCCTCGGAGGACACCATGCACGAGCCCATCGGCGTTTCCGGGGTGCACACGGTGCCGAACAGCTTGCAGTCGGTCGGCTTCTTCACGCCGCGCAGGATCGCGCCGCATTCGCACGCGCGGTTGTCCGGCACCGGGCGGTAGTCGAGGCCGAACTTCGCCTCCGCGTCCCAGGGCGCGAGGGCGGCGCGGATGCGCAGTGCGGAGTAGGGCACCAGGCCCAGGCCGCGCCATTCGAAGCTGCGCCGCAGCTCGAAGGTCTCGGCGACCAGGGTCTTGGCCTTGAGGTTGCCGTCCGGCACCACCGCGCGCGTGAACTCGTTCTCGACCTCGGCGCGGCCTTCGTTGACCTGGCGCACCAGCATGCGGATCGCCTGCATCACGTCGAGCGGCTCGAAGCCGGCGATCACCACCGGCTTGCGATACTCCTCGGCGAAGAACGCGTAGGGCTGGCTGCCGATGATGGTGGACACGTGGGCAGGGCCGATGAAGCCGTCCAGCGGCACGGTGCCGAGCCGGCGCACCTCGGGCGACTCGAGGATGGTGGAGATTGCCGACGGCGTGAGCACGTGGTTGCAGATCACGCTGAAGTTGGTAACGCCCTGTGCCGCGGCCTGGCGCAGCACGAGCGCGGTGGGCGGCGTGGTGGTCTCGAAGCCGATCGCGAAGAAAACCACCTCGCGCGCCGGCTCGCGTGCGGCAAGCGCGAGCGCGTCGGCGGCGGAATACACCATGCGCACGTCGGCGCCCCGGGCCTTGGCCTTGAGCAGTGACAGGCCGTCGGAGGCGGGCACGCGCAGGCAGTCGCCGTAGGTGCACAGGATCACCTCGGGGCGCGAGAGCGCGAGCTGGATCGCCATGTCCACGCGCCCGATCGGCAGCACGCACACCGGGCAGCCGGGGCCGTGGATCATGCGCACGTTGGGCGGCAGCAGGTCGGTGACGCCGTAGCGCGAGATGGCGTGGGTGTGGCCGCCGCAGAACTCCATGAAGGCGTAGTCGCGGCCGGTGTCGGCCTCGCGCGCGATCGCCCGCGCAAGCCCCGCGGCGAGCCTGCCGTCGCGGAATTCGTCCACGTACTTCATCGTGTCGCCCTGTGCCTCATGGGCTTGCCCTGCGCGCTCATTGCGCAGCGGCCGCTGCTGTGGCGTCGTCTGCGAATGCGGCCTCGGGGTCGATCCCCGCCTCGGCGAACAGTGCCAGGGTCTGTGCGGCCTCCTCGGGATCGAGGCGGGTCAGGGCGTAGCCGACATGCACGATCACGTAGTCACCGACGGCCGCGCCATCGACGAGCGCGAGCGAGATGTCCTTGCGCACGCCGCCGAGTTCGACGCGGCACTGGTCGTCGGGCAGCAGTTCGACGATGCGGGCGGGGATGGCGAGACACATGCTCAGGTTTCCTTTGCGGCGAGATGATGCATGGCGACCCAGGCCTGGCCGAGCGCGAGCCCGGCATCGCCGGGCGACAGCTGGCGGGCGCCGAGCACCTGCAGGCCGCTCGCCGGCAGGCTGGCGTGCAGCGCGTCCGAGAGCAGGCGGTTGTGCAGGCAGCCGCCGGACAATACCACGGTGTCGCAGCCGGTCAATTGGCGCCCGGCGGCGACCCAGTCGGCCAGCGCGGCGGCCAGTGTGGCCTGGAAGCGGGCGGCGCCGCGCACTGCGTCGTGCTCGTCGGCGAGGCGCAGCAGCAGGGGGTGCAGGTCGAGTTCGAGGGTGATGCCCTTGGGAGGGGTTTCGGGCTGCACGCCCTGCGTGGCGCCACCGTCTGCTGTGCTGCGGGTCTTGAGCTGCCAGTCGGTGCGCGCCACCGCTGGGGCGCTTGCGCGGCTGGCGAGCTGCTCCAGGGCAATGGCGGCCTCGGCCTCCATCTGCATGACCTCGCAGATGCCGAGCAGGCCCGCCGCGGCGTCGAAGTGGCGGCCCAGGCTGGAGGTCGCCGGGGACAGCGCGGGGCGTGCCAGCACATGGCCCAGCATGGCAGCCGCGGGCTGGTGCGCAAAGCGGTGCGGGATTTCGTCGCCACGCCCGCAGGCGTGCAGCAGCGCCGCCGCCATGCGCCAGGGTTCGCGCGCGGCGCGGTCGCCGCCGGGTAGATGCAGCGGGCGCAGGTGGCCGAGGCGCACGAACTCGCTGCCCGCCACCCACAGCAGTTCGCCGCCCCAGGCCTCGCCATCGGTGCCCAGACCGACGCCATCCAGGGCGAGGCCGAGCACCGGCCGTGCGTTGAAGCGGCCATGCTCGGCGAGCACGGCGCCGACGTGGGCATGGTGATGCTGGACGCCGATCGCCGGCACGCCGAGCCGGGCGGCAAGTTCGGTGGCGACGCGGGTGGAGTGGAAGTCGGGGTGCAGGTCGTGAGCGATGGCGCGCAGCGGCCCGCCCGCTTGCGCGATCAGCGCCTCGGCCGCGGGGGCGACGCGGCGACAGGCGTCGGCGTTGTCGAGGTCGCCGAGGTTGGGACCGAAGGCCGCGCCGTCCGTTTCGAGCAGGCAGGAGGCGTGCTTGAACCACGCCCCCAGCGCGAGGATGGGCAGCTGCTGCGCCTGCTCGTTCAGCGCGAGCTTCATGCCTGCGGCGCGGTGGCGCGTGCGGCGCCCAGGCCGGCCTCGATCCACGCCAGCCATTCGTCCAGGCCTTCGCCGGTGGTGGCCGAGCTGCGGATCACGCGCAGGGCAGGGTTCACCCGCAGCGCGTACTCGATGGCACGCTGCGCGTCGAAGCGCAGATAGGGCAAGAGGTCGACCTTGTTGAGCAGCATCACGCTTGCGGCGGCGAACATGTCGGGGTACTTCAGCGGTTTGTCCTCGCCCTCGGTGACCGACAGGATGGCGACCTTGTGCGCTTCGCCGAGGTCGAAGGCGGCTGGGCAGACCAGGTTGCCGACGTTCTCGATCAGCAGCAGGCTGCCGTTGGTGAGCCCCATGCGCGGCAGCGCGCGGGCGACCATGTCGGCGTCGAGATGACAGCCCTTGCCGGTGTTGATCTGCAGCGCGGGCACACCGGTGGCGCGGATGCGTTCGGCGTCGAATTCGGTCTGCTGGTCGCCTTCGATCACCGCTGCCGGAATCCGTCCGGCCAGCGCCTCGAGGGTACTTACCAGCAGCGAGGTCTTGCCCGAGCCCGGGCTGGACACCAGGTTCAGCGCGAAGATGCCGTGCGCGCGCAGCCAGGCGCGGTTCTGGTCGGCGCGGGCGTCGTTCTTGCCGAGGATGTCGCGCTCGATCTTCACCATCTGTGCCTGGCTCAGGCCCGGTGCGTGTGCATGTGCGGGCCCTGCTCCGAAGTGCAGGTGGTGGTGGCCGTGGTGGATGTGGGCGTCGTCTGCGACCGTTTTGCCGGCCTGCGGGGTGTCGGCGGGGGGCTCGTCGGTGTGGTGGAGGTCGGCGTGGGGGACATCGGCGTGGTGCAGGTCGGAGCGCTTCACGTCGGTGGCTGTGGCCGCAGTGGCCGTGTCGAGCGCGCGCCAGGCGCGTGTCGGCCCGTGCGCGGGTCGGCCATGTCCACCGCGCCTGCCGCCGCCCAGCGCGCCGATCCGGGTTTCACCGGTACCACATCCACAAACGGTGCACATCTTCAGAAACTCCAGTGTCCATTCAAAAACGTCCGCGCCCGCTCCCCTCGAGGGGGTGCTGTAGGGTGCGGTCGCTGCCTTACGGGCGTCTCTCGCCCGCGGCGATGTTTCGATTGCTGCGCAGGCTAGCGTCAATCCACCTCCAGCGCCTTGACGCGCATCTCCTTCCCCGCGGTCAGCTGAACCTGGTAGCCGCCGCAGGCGGGGCAGGCGTCGTAGATCTCGTGCATGGGCACGGTCTTCGCGCAGGCCAGGCACCAGCCGGCCCCGGCGACCGGCTCGACCTCGATGCGCGCGCCCTCGGCCGCCGTGCCCTGCAGTACCACGTCGAGACAGAAGCGCAGCGCGTCGACCTCGACGGAGGCGAGCGCGCCGATCTCGAGCACGACGCTGCGCACCTTTTCGAACCCGTTCGCGGCAGCCGATTCCTCGATGATTGTGCGTACGCCCTCGGCCAGCGACATCTCATGCATGCAGTTTCTCCTTGATGGCCCAGCTTACCGCCACGCAGGGATCGAGCGCGAGAGCCAGGGCGCGGAGCCTGCGTTCGAGTGCGGCTGGGGCTCCCCGCGGCGCGGCCAGGGCTTCGCGGACGAAGGCGCCCCGGGGGTGGAAGTTCCATTCCGTCGGCGCAATCACGGAGTACTCAATGACCCGCGGCCCCGAGGTGGTTTCGTCCACGCGTACACGGTGAATCAGCAGCCCGCGCGCGCTGGCCACGCAGGACAGGCCGGTGCCGGGCGTCGGGGAGAAGGCGTCGATGCGCGTGCGATCCGGGCGTGGCGAGGCGGACAGCACCTGCCCGCATTCGCGCAGATCCGCGATTCGCGCCGCGATCCGTGCCCGGATGCGTTGGCCCTGCCGCAGGCGGGCGGCGGTTTCGGTATCGGCCGCGTGGCGTGCGAGCACCCCGGTTTCGTGGGCGGCGCCGTCGAGCTCCGGCGCCCGCGAGAAGGCGCGGCCGAAGTCGAGCTGCTCGACGCATGCGCGTGCGCCCAGCATGGGCAGCAGCGGGGTGGCTTGGGCGGTCGTGAGGGCCGGGTCGAGTTCGCCGCCGACCGCATCCAGCAGGGGGGCTGCGATCTCGTGTGCAAGTGCGGAGAGTTCGGCGCCGGGCGCGCCCTGTCCCTCCTCGCGCATGGTCGTGAGTCGGCGGTATATCGCGGTGAAGCGGGTGCGCCATTCGGTGCGCTGCGCGGCGGGCAGGGCGAGCAGGGCCGGCCAGTCGAGCATCAGGCGCCACAGGTGTTCCTGCGCGGTCTCGGCCGCGACCACGATCTCGTCGTGTATCCGGCCCGGCGTCGGGACGGTGTCGCCTTGCCCGCCGCTGGCCGCGTCGAGGGCGGCGCGTGCAGCGGCCGTCTGGGCCATGGCGCACAGCGAGAACAGGCGCGGGACACGCGTGAGCACATCGGCCGGTGACCTGCCCTCGAGTGCGCGCACGGCGACCGGGCGCGTGTTGCGCAGGTGCAGGGCTTCCAGGCCTTTGGGGCCGAGCCGCGCGTGCACCTCCAGCGCGCCCGCATCGATCGAGGCAGCCGTGGCCATCGTCGTCAGCGCCCCGCGGGTGCGCCGCCAAAGCGCAGGAAGCGGCGGCGGCTCGTATCGACCGGTGGCGGGGATGCGGGCGTGTCCGCCGGAGCCGGGCCGGTGGTTGCGGCAGGCGGTTGGCAGGCGGTGGCCAGGGCATCCTGCACCAGCGCGCGTGCGGCTTGGTCGTCCGCGATCCCGGTGACGGTGTTGAGCAGGGGGAAGTACTGGAACGCGGGAAGGCGGGCGTCGCCTTCGTCCGCGATGAAGGGCAGGGTGCCGACCGGCAGCGTCACCAGGCTCCGGCTGCCCGCGGGCGTGTCCGTCCACAGCTCGCCGCCGCCAGGCAGCAGCATCAGTTGAACACTCCACGGAGTGACTACGCCGCCCAGCCAGTCGCCCTCCACATGCCGGAAATCGAAGGCATGGACCGAGAGCGCCGGATTCAGGAAGGGCAGGCCGGACATGCGCTCGGCGAGCACGCCTTCGAACCACTGCTGCACCGCGGCCATGGGCGACGTGTCCCAGGCCGGCGCGTGCAAAGCGGGTGGGGGCGTACGCGCCGGGCGGCGCAGTTGCTCCATCATGTGGCGGCGCTCCGGCTGCGTTCGCGATCGAGGTCGCCGAAGAAGTCTTCCGGGTGGTAGTCGCCGTCGAGCGAGGCAGCCAGTGCAGCCAGCGCCTCTTCGATCAGCGCGCGCTCTTCCTCGGCGACCACTTCCTTGGCGAAGCCGAGCGACACCAGCACCCAGGTGCCGACCGGCTGCGGGCCGAGCAGCATCATGTTCGCCCGCTCGCGCCGATCACCACGGCCGACCACGGCGATGTCACCGTCGGCCTCGAGGGCGAGGATCTGCATCGGGACGGAGAGGCACATCAGGCAGCCTCCCGCAGGGCTTCCAGGCCGTAGCCGCCGCCTGCCAGCGCGCCGAGCAGTTCAGCCTCCGCCTCGGCCAGGGCGGCCCGCACGGGCGCGGACAGGGTCATGCCGGTGGCGAGCGACTGCGGTTCGACGCCGACCACCACGGTGCGCCGCGGTGCGCGACCGACGAACTGCAGGGTCGCGAGCACATCCGCCAGTCCGACCTGGTGCGGCGAGAGCTTGGTGCGGAAGAAGGTCGGCACCTCGTCGTCGCGCAGCACCACGACGCTGCCCGGGCTGCGGCCGCTGCGCACGCAGTCGGCGATCACGAGCAGATCCAGATGCTCGAGATCCTCGAGCATCTCCATCGCGCAGGTGCCGCCGTCCAGCACCTGCAGGCCGGTGGGCATGCGGTGGCCGACCATCAGGCGCTCCACCAGACGCACCCCCACGCCCTCGTCGGAGAGCAGGATGTTGCCGACCCCGAGCAGCACGGCGCGCCCGTGGGCGCCGGCACTGCTGCCCGCCGTGGCCGGGGTGACGTGGCTGGCCTCGGCCGGCGGGTTGTGAGCCTGTCTCGCGTCCGTCTCGGCTTGCATGGCGTTCCCCTCAGGCAGCCTTGACCCGTACGACCTCGGCCTGCTCGGTGTCGAGCACATGTACCGCGCAGGCGAGGCAGGGGTCGAAGGAGTGCACCGTGCGCAACACCTCCAGCGGCTGATCCGGCACGGCGACCGGCGTGTCGACAAGGCAGGCTTCGTACGCGCCCGGCTCATCCTTCTCGTTGCGTGGCGCCGCGTTCCAGGTCGTGGGCACGACGCACTGGTAGTTCTTGATCTTGCCGTCCTCGATCACCACCCAGTGCGACAGGATGCCGCGCGGTGCTTCATGGAAGCCCATGCCGCGCTGCTCGCCGCGCGGGAAGCTCGGAGCGTTGAAGGTGTCGAGGTCGCCCTTGGCCATGTTGGCGAGGAGCAGGTCCCACTGTTTCGCGAGTTCATCGACCTGCACCGCGCACGACACTGCGCGCGCGGCGTGGCGGCCGATGGTGGAGTGCAGGGCGTCCAGGCCGACCTGGATGCCGGCGATGGACGACACGCGCTCGAGCGTGGCGGTGGCGTACTTCGTCGTGGGCTCGTGACCGGCGGCGAGCATGGTCAGCACGCGTGCCAGCGGTCCGACCTGCATCGGCTTGCCGTACAGGGTCGGCGCCTTCAGCCAGGAATACTTGCCCTCGTCCTGGAAGTCGGTGTACTTCGGCGAGGTTTCGCCGTCGTAGGGGTGCAGCGTGGCAGCGTCACCCGCCTTGTACTCGTACCAGGAGTGCTTGACCGCCTCGCTGACCCCCTTGAGCAGGTATTCGTCGGCGAAGCTGCGGATCTCGGTGAACTGGCCCAGATCGCCGTTGGCGATGTGGCCACCGGGCAGCGCAAAGGTCTCGCCCTTGCCGTCGAGCGGGATGTCCGGGGCGGCGAGGTAGTCGACGATCCCGCGGCCGATCTGGGTCCACTCGGGGTAGAAGGCGCCGATCGCCGCGACGTCGACCAGGTAGACGTTCTTGACGAAGTCGTCCAGCTTGTCGATCCAGCCCTTGATCGCCATGAGGCGCTCGACGGTCAGTACCGACTGCGCATCGACCGCGAGCGGGTTGGCCACGCCGCCGACCGCAACGTTCTGGATGTGGGGGGTCTTGGAGCCGAGGATGGAGACGATCTTGTTGGCGTAGCGCTGCACTTCCAGCGCCTGCAGGTAGTGCGACACCGCGATCAGGTTCACCTCGGGCGGCAGCTTCATGGCGGGGTGGCCCCAGTAGCCGTTGGTGAAGATGCCGAGTTGGCCGGTGCCGACGAAGCCCGACAGGCGCTCCTTGACCTTGGCGAACTCGTGCTTCGAGTTGCCCGACCAGGTCGACAGGCTCTCTGCCAGCGCAGCAGCCTTGGCCGGATCGGCCTTGAGCGCGCTGGTGACATCCACCCAGTCGAGGGCCGACAGGTGGTAGAAGTGCACGATGTGGTCGTGGATGGCGTGCGCGAGGATGATCAGGTTGCGGATGTAGTTGGCGTTGAGCGGGATCTCCAGCTTCAGCGCGTTTTCCACCGCACGCACCGAGCAGATCGCGTGCACCGTGGTGCACACGCCGCAGATGCGCTGGGTGATCGCCCACGCGTCGCGCGGGTCGCGACCGGTCAGGATGTTCTCGACGCCGCGCCACATCTGTCCCGAGGCCCAGGCCTTGGCGACACGGCCGTCGGCGACCTCCACGTCCACCCGCAGGTGGCCTTCGATGCGGGTGACGGGGTCGATGACGATACGTTGGCTCATGTGCTGGGTCTCCTTAGCGGGTGGCGGCGCGCAGGGCTGCGGCGGCAGGGGTGTGAGGCGCGTCTTCGCGCGGCAGAACCGGGAAGCGGCGGGTGATGACGATGTAGCCGAGCACTTCGATGGCGAACATGCCGAAGGTGACGAGCAGCTCGGAAACGGACGGGAAGTAGGACCAGCCCTCGCCGGTGTCGTAGCCGATGAGGAAGGCGTTGATGCGCAGCAGCACCCCACCCAGCATCAGCAGCGCACCACCGACGAAGAGCCGGGCCGGGTTGCGGCGCTGGGCCTCGGTGCGCAGCAGCACGAAGGGCGACAGGAAGCAGGCGGTCTCGAGCCAGAACATGAACGCGCGGAAGTCGGCGGTGAAGGCGTGGCCGAGCGCGCCGCGCACGATGAGATCGCCGAAGCGCACGATCATGAACACCGCCAGCACGCCAAGCATGATCTTCGCCAGCGGGGTCAGCAGGTGCATCTCGATCGAGCGCCGGTAGCCGGCCGCGGCCAGGCAGGACTCGAACAGCACCACCGCATAGCCGATCGTGATCGCCGAGAGCAGGAAGATCAGTGGCAGCAGCATGGTCTGCCACAGCGGATGGATCTGGGTGCCGAACACGATCAGCAGCGAACCCAGCGAGCTCTGGTGCATCATCGGCAGCACGGTGCCCAGGGCGATGAAGAAGAACATCACCTTGTTCAGCTTGCGGCGCGCGTCCTTCATGCCCCACTTCTCGAGGAAGGCCGGCGAGAACTCGATCCACATCACGATGATGTAGAGCGAGATGCACAGCGCCACTTCGAACATCACCGAGTTGGGCGACGCGTAGCTCGGGCTGAGGATGTGCCAGAAATTCCACCAGCGGCCGAGGTCGAAGATCACGCCGACGCCGGCCAGGGTGTAGCCGAACAGGCTGGCGAGCAGGGCCGGACGAACCAGGGGGTGATATTCGCCCTTGTTGAAGATGTACACCAGCATCGCGATCGAGAAGCCGCCGCAGGCGAAGGCGGAGCCGATCACCACGTCGGCCACCACCCAGATGCCCCAGGGGTAGCCGTCGTTGAGGTGGGTGACCTCGCCCAGGCCGTAGATGAATCGCACGGCGAGGATGGCGAGCGCGGCGAGGATCAGCACGCCGCAGGTGAAGGTCACCGGCGTCAGCAGCCGGCCGCCGACCGGTGCGGGCGCGGTGTGGGTGTGATTACTCATGGCGCTTGCCCCCGTCTTGGGTGTCGTGCATCGGGTCGTCGTGAATTTCGTCGTCGTGCTTCACGTTGCGCTTGGCCACCCAGCTCATCACGCCGAGCACGGCGAGCGGCAGCACGAGGCCGCCGTAGAGCGTGTGCTGGAGGGTTTCGGACTGGGACGAGAAGGAGCGTTCGGGCAGCGGCTTGTGGCCGAGCTTGTCAAAGGCGACCGCGGAGAGCTTGAACATCTGCGTGCCGCCGACTTCCTTCTCGCCATAGACGTGCTGCACATAGTGCGGCGCCGGGCCTTCCCAGGCGGGCTGGTCGGCGGTGTCGAGGTTGCCGCGCGGCCATACGGTGGCGGCGCCTTCCTCGAGCGCGAGCCGGCGGTGGGCCTCGGCCTTGAGCGAGGAGACCTTGCCAAACAGCGTCGCGCCGGTGGGGCAGACCTCTGCGCAGGCGGCGTACTTGCCCTCGGGCAGGAGGTGGCGGCACAGCTCGCACTTGCCGATCTGGCCGGTGGGCGAGTCGTAGTCGTACTTGGGGATTCCGAAGGGACAGGCGGCGACGCAGTAGCGGCAGCCGATGCAGGCGTCGGCGTCGTACTGCACGATGCCGGTGACCGGGTCCTTGGTCATCGCCGACACAGGACAGGCCGACACGCAGCTCGGGTCCACGCAGTGCAGGCAGGACACCTTCATGAAGGCGTAGCCGTCCTCTTCCTGGCCGCGGTTCATGCCCGTGCCCGACTGCCAGGCCTTGATCACGTTGAAGGTGCGCGCCGTGGTGTCGAGCGGCATGTCCCACAGCCCGTGGGTGGGCGTGTTGTAGTCCAGCGGGAGGTCGTTGGCTTCCTTGCAGGCGGCCACGCAGGCCTTGCATCCGATGCACAGGGTGGAGTCGAACAGCAGTCCGATTGCATCGGGGGAGATCTCTGCATTGCCCCGGGCCTGTACCGAAGGACTGGCGGCAGCCCCCGCCGCCGCCGCGCCGCCGGCAAGGGCGAGGCGGAAGAAATCGCGCCGGCCGTTCATGTCAGGCGCCCTCGCGTTCGGTCGGCTTGGCGGCGGCCTCGCTGGCGGCGTGCTGCTTGCCGAGGTTGCGGGCCAGCACCGCGCCTGCGCCGGCCGCAGCCCCTGCGACGGCGGCCAGCACGGCGGCCGAGCCGAGTGTGGCGCCCTGGCCCTGGGATTCGTGGATGCCGGGGTAGAGCGCGGGCGGCTCTACGTTCTTGACCTTGGCGAGCATGTGGATCGGCTTGGTGAAGCCGACGCCTTCCTCGGTACAGCCGATGCAGGGGTGTCCGCAGCCGACCGGCCAGGTGCCGGCGCCGGCGTCGCCGAACATCACGGTGGGGCAGTTGGCATAGGTTTCCGGCCCCTTGCAGCCGAGCTTGTACAGGCAGTAGCCCTTGCGGTGCCCGTCGTCGCCGAATTCCATCGCGAAGCGGCCGGCGTCGTAGTGCGCGCGGCGCTCGCAGTTCTCGTGCACCAGGCGCGAGTAGGCGAACAGCGGGCGGCCCTGCGCGTCTACCGGCGGCAGGGCGCCGAAGGTGAGGAAGTGAACGACGGTGGCGAGGAAGTTGTAGGGGTTGGGCGGGCAGCCGGGAATGCTCACCACCGGCTTGTCGATGATTTTGTTCACCCCCACCGCGCCGGTGGGGTTGGGGTCGGTCGCCGGCATGCCGCCCCAGGAGGCACAGGAGCCGATCGCGATCACTGCCGCGGCGTCCTGCGCGCATTCGCGCGTGAGTTCGATCGCGGTCTGGTTGCCTACCTTGCAATACACACCACCATCGCGGGTGGGGATGGCGCCCTCGACGACCAGCAGGTACTTGCCCTTGTGGCGTTCCATTGCCGCCTTGCGCGCCGCCTCGACCTGATGGCCTGCCGCGGCGAACAGGGTCTCGTGGTAGTCGAGCGAGATCACGTCGAGGATCAGCTTTTCGAGCGTGGGGTGCTCGGCGCGCAGCATGGATTCGGTACAGCCGGTGCACTCCTGGAAGTGCAGCCAGATCACCGACGGGCGCTCGGCGGCTTCCATGGCCTTCGCGACCGCAGCCTCGGCGCCCTTGGGCAGGCCGAGCGTGGTGGCGAGCGTGGCACAGAACTGCAGGAAGCTGCGCCGGCTCATTTCGAGGCGTGATTCGATCGGACGCCCGGGCTCGGTGGCGCTTGTCGTAGGTGCTGTAAGCATGTGTCTCCCCTCGCGTTCGAGAAGCGGCGTTTGCCGCAAGATCGGGTAAGGGAGATCAAGAAGCGTGCCAGCGTGCCGCATGGCCCTGAAACCCCAGGCGGCAACGCCTGCAGCCTGCGAGGCTGCAAAGGGGGTGGACGCGCTGCGCTCATCTGCGTGCAGAAACGATCAGTTTCTTTTCACCTGCGGGCAGGGCGCGTTCGCCTGGCCTCCGTGGCGCGCGAATTCTAGAATCCCGAACCATCAACCGTTTCTGGAACTGATCCATGCCCGCACTGCTTCGCCAGGCGCTTGTCCTGCTCGCCGCCTCCGCTCTCTCTGGCTGCGGCCTTTTCAGCGCGTCACGCCCGGCCGTGGAGGGGGCTGCGGAGCGTGCTGCCGTCGCACTGCTCGATCCGCAGGCGCCGATGCGCTTCCGCTGCGGCGAGCGGACGGTGACGCTGCGCCACTTCGGAGAACTGGCCACGCTTACGGTGGAGGGGCGGAGCTGGACGTTGCGGCCCGAGCGCACTGCGTCGGGTGCGAGGATGGTGTCGGTCGATGACGATCGCACCTGGATCTGGGTCAAGGGTGATGCGGCGATGCTTGAACTGGACGGCGCGCCTCAGCCCGGCTGCGGCCTGGCGGTGGAGAAGCCTTTGTTCCGCGCGGTGGGCAATGAACCGGCCTGGCGGCTGGATGTGCGCGCCGACGGGCTGTCGCTGCTGCTCGATCAGGGCGATACGCACGTGTTCGCGCCCAGCCCCCTCGTCGTCGACGGCGAGGGCCTGCGCAGCTACGAGGCGATGTCCGCCGGTGGGGCGCTCAGCGCGCTGGTGTTCGACCGCTACTGCGAGGACGGTATGAGCGGCATGCCGCACCCGAACAGGGTGGAAGTGCGCTGGCAGGACCGGGTGCTCCAGGGTTGCGGTGGCGACCCTGCGGCGCTGCTGCAGGGCGAGCCCTGGGAAGTGGTCGAGCTCGACGGTCAGCCCGTGGCCGAACCCGCGCGCATGACGATTGGCTTTGGTGCCGAGGGGCGCCTGTCCGGCCTCGCCGCGTGCAACCGCTATTTCGGCGAATACGCCTTGTCGGGCGAAGGGCTGCGACTGTCGCCGCTGGGTGCGACGAAGATGGCGTGCGAACCGCGTGCGATGGATGAGGAGCATCGCTTCATGCAGGCCGCCGGGCAGGTCGACGGTTTTGCCATTGCGGCGGATGGCACGCTGCGCCTGCTGGCCGGCGGGCGGGTGCGGATGCAGGCGAGGCGGCGCTGAGGACACTGCGCTCGCGGGAGCAACTGCGTGTGGGGGCAGGCTTGCCCGCGAAGGTGGCAAGACCAGGCGCCATTCTCGCGGGCGCGCCTGCGCCCACGGCAAAGCCTGCTGCAATCAGCGGCGTGCCTGGCGTGCCGCCTCCACCTCTTCCGGGCGCAGGCGTGCGGCGAGCTTGTCGAGCACGCCATTGACGAACTTGTGCCCGTCGGTGCCGCCGTAGCCCTTGGCGAGTTCGATGGCCTCGTTGATCACCACGCGGTACGGCGTGTCGATGTTGTGGCGCAGTTCGTGGGTGCCGAGCAGCAGGATGGCGTGCTCGATCGGCGAGAGCTCCGCGACCGGGCGCGACAGCAGCGGCGTGAAGCAGTCGCGCAGCTCGTCGGCGCTACCGGTTGCGCCGCGCAGCAGGCTGACGAACAGCTCACGGTCGATTTTGTCGAGGTTCTCGGTTTCCGATTCCAGGTGACGTTGGACCGTGCTCGCCGTGTTGCCCGACAGCAGCCATTGATACACGCCCTGCAGCGCGAGTTCGCGCGCGCGGCGGCGAGCCATCTTGCTCGTCGGGTTGGGGGCGCCGGCGCCCTCTGCCTGCGGATCGTTCATTTCGCTCATCGGATCACCTTCAGCAGATTCGCCATCTCGACCGCCGTGCGGGCGCAATCGGCGCCTTTCTCATGCATGCGGGCGATGGCCTGGTCGTCGTCTTCGGTGGTCAGCACGCCGTTGGCGATCGGGATGCCGGTGTCGAGGCCGACGCGGGTGACGCCCGCGCCCATCTCGTTGGAAACCAGCTCGAAGTGGTAGGTCTCGCCGCGGATCACCGCGCCGAGCGCCACCAGCGCGTCGAAGCGGCCGCTTCTGCCCATGGTCTGCAGCACGAGCGGGATCTCCAGCGCGCCGGGCACGGTGACGATGTGCATGTCCTCGCGCGCGACGCCGAGGGTGAGCAGCGTGTCCACGCAGGCCGATAGCAGGCCTTCGCAGATGTCGAGGTTGAAGCGCGCCATGACGATGCCCACGCGCACGCCGGCGCCGGCGAAGCTGGGGTCGGTTTCGGTGACGCCGTCGTAGCGCGACTGGCGGCGGGCGTTTTCGGATTCGTTACGTTGCATGCGGTTCTCTGTGATTCGTTCAGTTCTTGTCGACAAAGCCGGTGATCTCCAGCCCGAAGCCGGTCATGCTGGGGATCTTGCGCGGGCTGGCGAGCACACGCATCTTGCCGACGTTCAGCGCACGCAGGATCTGGGCACCGACGCCAAAGAGCCGGGCGTCCCACTTCACCGTGGGGCGGGCCTGGCTGCCACTGAGGCTGGCGAGCAATTCCCGACCCGACTGCGGGCGATAGAGCAGCACGATCACCCCCGCCTCGGCCTCGGCCAGGGTGGCGAGCGCCTTGTTGATCGGGAAGCTGTGCCGGCCACTGCCGGTATCGAGGAAATCGAGCACCGAGATCGGCTCATGCACCCGCACCAGGGTCTCGCGCTCGGGGGTGATGTCGCCGCGCGACAGCGCGAAGTGCACGTCGCCCGAGGTCTTGTCCTCGAAGGCGGTGAGGCGGAAGGGGCCGTGCGCGGTATCCACGTCCTTCTCCGTGACCTTCTCGACCAGGTGGTCGTTGGCGGCGCGGTACTCGATCAGGTCGCGGATTGCGCCGATCTTGAGGCCGTGCGCCTTGCCGAACTCGATGAGATCGGGCAGGCGCGCCATGGTGCCGTCGTCCTTGAGGATCTCGCAGATCACCGCGGCGGGCTCCAGCCCGGCGAGCTGGGCGAGGTCGCAGCCGGCCTCGGTGTGACCGGCGCGGATCAGCACGCCGCCCTTCTGGGCGGTGAGCGGGAAGATGTGGCCGGGGGTGACGATGTCTTCCGGCCGGGCTTGGCGGGCGACCGCGACCTGCACGGTGCGCGCGCGATCGTGGGCCGAGATGCCGGTGGTGACGCCGGTGGCGGCCTCGATCGACACCGTGAACGCGGTGCCGTGCGGCGTGCGGTTGTCGCGCACCATCTGCTGCAGGCCGAGCTGGCGGCAACGCTCGTCGGTGAGCGTCAGGCAGATCAGGCCGCGGCCGTGCTTGGCCATGAAGTTGATCGCCTCGGGGGTGACGAATTCGGCCGCCATCACGAGGTCGCCCTCGTTCTCGCGGTCTTCCTCGTCGACCAGGATGACCATGCGGCCGGCCTCGATGTCGGCGATGATCTCGGTAATCGGCGCGAGTGCGCTCATGCTGTGTCCTCTGTCTTGTGTTGCGGGCGCGCGGTGGCTCAGGCCTGTGCGGCCTCGTCCTTCTTCCACTCGAGCATGCGCTCGACGTAGCGTGCGATGAGGTCGATCTCGAGATTGACCTTGCTGTCGGCTTGCAGGTGCTTGAGGTTGGTCATCGCCACCGTGTGCGGGATCAGGTTGATCCAGAAGTCGCGCCCTTCGACGCGGTTCACGGTGAGGCTGACGCCATTGATGGTGATCGAGCCCTTCTTTGCGATGTAGCCGGCGATCGTGGCGGGCGCCCGGATCACCAGTTCGTGACTCTCGCCCACGGGGGCGAACTTCACCACCTCGCCCACGCCGTCCACATGGCCGGTGACGAGGTGGCCGCCGAGGCGGTCGGTCAGACGCAGCGCCTTCTCGAGATTCACCTCGTTGCCGACGGCATCCAGGCCTACGGTGCAGTTCAGCGTCTCGCGTGAGACGTCGTACCGGAGCCTGGCGCCGTCCATCTCCACCACGGTCAGGCATACGCCGCTGTGCGCGACGCTGTCGCCGACGATGATGTCGGACAGATCCAGCCCGTTGGTGTCGACGGTGATGCGGATGCCGTCTGCGAGCGGCGCGATGTGTTCGATGCGACCAACGGCCGCGACGATGCCGGAGAACATGAAGGGTTTGAACCGAAAGGGGAAAGGCGGGATTGTAGGGGAAAAAACCCCGCCTCGCTCAGAGCGCCCGGTCCAGCACGGTCGCGAAGGGCGTTGCCTTCATGAAGCCCACCACCCGCATGCCCTCGCGCTCCTTGCCCGCGGCGTCGAAGAAGATGATGCCCGGCGGGCCGAAAAGGCCGAAGCGCTTGAGCAGCGCCTTGTGCTCCTCGGTGTTGGCGGTGACGTCGGCCTTGAGCAGCAGCATGCGGCCCATGCGCTCGGCCACGCCGGCGTCCGTGAAGGTGAAGCGCTCCATCTCCTTGCACGACACGCACCAGTCGGCATAGAAGTCGAGCAGCACCGGGCGGTCGGTGGCGGCCAGCCGCGCGTCGAGCTCGGCGACGGAGTTAACCTTGTCGAATTGCGGCACGTTGAACGGCGCCGCGGCCTGCGCGCGCAGCACCGAGAGCGGCTGCAGCGGGTCGCGCGAGCCGGCGAGCGCGCCCACCAGGATCGCCGCGCCGGCCAGCAGCAGCACTACGCCCACGCCTTTCCAGAAGCGCTGCCAGCCCCTGGCCTGCGGCGGCAGCGGGTCGATCGCGTGCAGGAAGATGGCGGAGAACAGCAGCAGCGCCGCCCAACCCAGCATCATCGCCAGCGGCGGAATCACCGGGGTAATCATCCACAGCGCCACCGCGAGCAGCATCACGCCGAAGGCCTTCTTGACGCCCTCCATCCAGGGCCCGACCTTGGGCAGCAGGCTGCGCGAGGCCACGCCCACCGCCAGCAGCGGCGCACCCATGCCCAGGCCCATCGCGAACAGCGCCCAGCCGCCCAGCACCGCATCGCCGGTCTGCGCGATGTAGAGCAGGGCGCCGGCCAGCGGTGCTGCCACGCAGGGGCCGACGATGAGCGCCGACAGCACGCCCATCACGATCACCCCGCCCAGGCTGCCGCCTTTGCCGTGGCTCGCGGTGTCTGCCAGCCTGCTTTGCAGCGCGGTGGGCAGTTGCAGCTCGTAGAAGCCGAACATGGACAGCGACAGCAGCACGAAGACAAGGGCGAAGGCCGACAGCACCCACACGTTCTGCAGCGCGGCGGTCAGCATGGTGCCGGACAGCCCGGCCGCGACGCCGGCGAGCGCGTAGGTTGCCGCCATGCCCAGCACATAGGCCAGTGACAGCACGAAGGCGCGCATGTGCGACACCTTGTTGCCCTGGCCGACGATGATGCCCGACAGAATCGGGATCATCGGGAAGGTGCAGGGGGTGAACGCGAGCAGCAGGCCGAAACCGAAGAAGCTGGTGAGGATGATGGGGACGCTTGCGCCGGAGAGCAGGCGGGCGATGTCGCCGGTCTCGTCGCTGGAGACGGTGGGCGCGGCCGCTGCGGCCGGTGCCGGCGTGCTCGAGGCGGAGCCTGTTGCGCCCGAGCCTCCGCCCAGGACGCTGTCGAGGAAGCCGCCGCCGGACTTCTTCGGCGGCGCGCTGAGGTCAATCGACACCTGTTGCGTGGTCGGCGGATAGCAGATGCCCCCGTCCCAGCAACCCTGGCTGGTCGCGAACAACTCGAAACGCGTGAGTCCCTCGGGCGCCTCTACCGGAAGCAGGATGCGCAGTTCGCCGCGATGCGTTTCCACCTCGCCGAAGAAGTCGTCCTTCTTCAGCTTGCCCGCAGGCTTCTCTGCGGTCCCGAAGCGCACGCCCTCCGGCTCGGCCTCGAAGCGGAAGTTGTCGCCATACAGGTAGTAGCCCTTCGCCACCTGGAACACCACCTCCACCGTGTGCGCATCGAGCGCCTGCGCACGCATCGCGAAGGCCTTTTCCGGCTCGATCGGATCGGCCTGGACGGCGGGCACCAGCGCGATGAAGCTGGCCAGCAGCGCGAACAGGCGGATCAGGGCGTACAGGGGGGAGAGGAGGCGCGCAGAGGAGAACATCGGGGCTCTTCGGAGGGTTGTCGGGAGGGGCGCATGCGAGTCGTGCGGGCGGCTTGGCCTGGCGGCGTCCTCAGCCGGCCGGTGGCCGGGTTTCGGCGCCCACCCAGTCGAGGTAGGTCGCCAGCCCCCGCTCGAAAGGGACCGCCACGATCTCGGGAAGTTCGTACGGGTGGCGGGCGCGGATCGCCGCTTCCAGTTCCGCATAGCGTGCGGCTGTGGTCTTGATCAGCACCGGCACCTCGCTGGCTGTCTCCACCGCGCCCTGCCAGCGATAGACCGAGGTGCACGGCGCCATCACGTTCACGCACGCGGCCAGGCCGGCCTCGACCAGCGCGGCGGCGAGGCGCTCGGCGCTATCGTGGTCCGGCAGCGTGGAAAGGACGAGCAGGACACGCCGGTCGTCCAGGGTTTCGTGTGCGGTGGGGGCAGGAACGGACATGGTCAGTCGGTCGGCGTCGGATCGCCTCGGATGGGGGAGGCATTTTCTCAGAAATGGGCGTGGACCGATCTGCGCGCGATCAAGTGCGTGCAATCCGCTGAGTCTGCGCTTATTCGTTCATTAGAAAGTTATTGATCATTTTTTGATATGGCTCAGCGTTTCATGAATGCCAATGGGCTAAACCCCCGCTTTCGGTCATCGGCCGCAACGCGGCAAGACATGGGGGACACATGTTTCTGCTCGATTGGCTACTTGCCAGAGTCCGCCGTGGGCGCGAAGAGGCGCTCCCCGAGTGGGCGTGTTCCGCTGACGAGGGTGACGATGAAGGTGCGCTCGACCTGGCCGCCCGTTACCACGCTGACTTGCTGGTGCGTCTCGTACGCGAGCACCGAAGCATGCTTGACGCCATCGGGGCCATCCAGGGCGCTGCGGCGGATGGCTTGCTGCGCAGCATCGGCCCTCTGCTCGACCGCTTGCGCGTTACGCTCCAGGGCCATGTGCTGGTCGAGAACGTGCGCTTCTACTTCCATCTCGACCATGTGTTTGCCGAAGACCCGGAAATGCGCGCGCTGATGCAGGCGTTCCGCGAGGACATGGACGAGGTGGGCGCGGAAGCGCTGGCCTTTCTCGCTCGATACGCCCACGTAAGCGAGGAGCCGGCGCTCGAGGAGAGCTTCTTCGATGATTTCGAGCGCGTGATCATCGGCCTCGCACACCGTATCCAGCGCGAGGAGGAGATCCTCTACCCCCTCTACGCGACCGGGTGCATCACCGAGGCTTCAGTCCGCGCTTCGGATCCGGCCCACGGTTTCGAGCCCATCGGCAGCGATCCGCATCACGATGATCTCGCCCGCGGCGGGGAAAACCCCCGAGAGTGAGGTGATGTTTACCTGATGGGTCACCAGCACCAGCGCACGACCCGGCACGCTGTGTTCAGCGATCAAGGCGCGCGTCGCCTGCGTGCTCGCAGCCCCGTTGCCCCGGTCGGCAAAAAAGGAGTTGAGACTGGCGTTCTGGACCGTCGCCGCGGACGAAAGGTGCCGTTGGCGACGTTACCGTTCCGGTAGGCCCGGCGCCAGCCGCGTCAAAGATCATTCGGCAGGCGTCATGGAGGCTCTCTCACCCACCGGCGAACCCCACAACCGGGAATTGGGGTCTGTCCCCGATTTTTGCTGATTGACCCGATCCCCTGAAAGGCATAGGCTTTGACATATGCCTTTCAGGGGATCACTATGAACAGCGAACGACACGTCTCCCTTTTTCGCAACGGACGCAACCAGGCGGTCCGGATACCGCGCGAGTTCGAGCTTGAAGGCACCGAGGCCATCATCCGCAAGGAAGGGGCGAGGTTGATCATCGAGCCCATTGGCCCGCGTCACAGGCTCCTGGCCTTGCTGGCCGGCTGGGCCCCGCTGCAGGAAGCCTTCCCCGAAATCGCCGACCCGCCGCCTGAACCGGAGGACGTGTTCTGATGGCGGCGCGCTATCTGCTGGACACGAACATCCTGTCGAGCCTGATCAAGGATCCGCAGGGAGCGGTAACGAAGCGGCTGGCCCAACTCGACGCCGATGCCATCTGCACCAGCATCGTCGTGGCCTGCGAGCTTCGTTATGGCGCGGCGAAGCGCGGCTCGGTCGCCCTGACGCAGCGCGTGGAAGATTTGCTCGGTGCCATCGAGGTGTTGCCCTTCGAGGGTGATGCAGATCGCGAGTACGCCGAAATTCGCGCGACGCTGGAGCGGGCCGGGAGCACCATCGGAGCCAACGACCTGCTGATCGCGGCGCATGCTCGCACGCTCAACCTCACCCTCGTCACGCATAAGCTCCGTGAATTCGAGCGCGTTCCGGGCTTGCTGCTGGAGGATTGGCTGGAGCGGAAGGATGAGTAGATGAAAGACCTGACCCTGAGGGTTTCTCTGCGTGCCGGTCTTGCTGCGGTCTGCGGCTTCAGACTAGACTTAGTCCATCAACTTAGTCCGATAGGTGTGCGATGCCGTTGACCGTCAACGTCCACGAAGCCAAGACGCAATTTTCCCGCCTGCTCGAGCAGGCGCATGCCGGCCAGGAGATCATCCTCGCCAAGGCGGGCAAGCCCTACGCACGCCTCGTGCCGCTCGCCCCCGACGGGGGCACCGTCCGCAAGCCGGGCCGTCTGGCCGGCAGGCGGCTGCCCGACGCCTTCTTCGAGCCGCTGCCGCCCGAAGAACTCGCCGCCTGGGAATGACGATGCGCCTGCTGCTCGATACCCACGCGCTGCTATGGTGGTGGACCGATGATCCGCAGCTGTCCGCCCGGGCTCGCGACGCCATCTCGGACCCGGCCAACGCCGTCTTCGTCAGCGCCGCCACAGCCTGGGAACTCGCTACCAAGCACCGGCTCGGCAAACTCGGCGAGGCAGCGGAGGCGGTCGGCCGGTTCGACGAGCTGGTGGTGGCCGATGGCTTCCAGCATGTGCCGATCAACCACTACCACTGCCTCAAGGCGGGCGGCTATGCGGTCGAGCATCGCGACCCCTTCGACCGCATGCTGGCGGCGCAGACGGAGCTGGAAGGCCTGGTGTTGGTGACGCGCGATCCGGCATTGGGGCTGTTCGGGGTTGCGACGTTCTGGTGAGGGGCGGAGTCGTGCCAGCGGGAGGGGTTAGGCGAGTAAATGAAAGACCTGACCCCGGGGGGGTTCTCAATCGCTGCTATCATCTGTCCATGTGGTCATCTGGAGAGGCGTCATGCGCACGGTTGCAGTTGTCGAGGCCAAGAGCCAGTTTTCAGCGTTGCTGGCGGCGGTGGAGAGTGGTGAGGAGGTGGCGATCACCCGGCGCGGTCGGGTGATCGCCCGCCTCATACCGGATACGCCGCGTTCCGCGGCAGACGTATTCAGGGCCTGCTGGCAGGCGGGCGGGCTGGAGCTGGAGGCGCCGCCCGATGCGCCTGCCGAGCCGGTCGCCGGCTGGGATTGACGCGGCATGCACTACCTGCTCGATACCAACATCTTCATCGCCGCGCTCAAGGCGCAGCCTGCGGTTCGCTTGCGGCTCGAGTCCTTGCCGGCGTCCGCGCTCGTGCTTTCGCCCATCGTGCTGGGCGAACTCCAGACCGGGGTGGAGAAGAGCGCACAGGCCGAGCGCAACCGGGCGCGCCTGGAAGAGGTGGTGGCGGGGCTTGCGGTGCCGCCGCTCGACGCCGCGACGAGTTCGCACTACGCAAGGATTCGCGCCGGGCTCGAGCGGCAAGGCACGCCGATCGGCGGCAACGATCTGTGGATCGCTGCGCAGGCGCTTGCCCTCGGTGCCGTGCTGGTGACCGACAACGTCAGGGAGTTCAGCCGCGTTCCAGGCCTGGCGGTCGAGAACTGGCTGTCGTCGTGACTGAGGGGCACGGTGCAGGGGATGGACCCCTGGTTCGCTCACCTTGCCCGAGTTCACCCCCATGACCATAATGACCATAACAGTCAGCAGGAGTCGCACGATGATCACGCAAGCCAGCGCCGTCAGCTTTCGCCAGAACCTCGGCGAGATGCTCAACCAGGTACAGTACCGCCACGACAGCGTGGTGATCAACAAGGACGGCAAGCCCGTCGCAGCACTCGTCGATGCGCGCCTGTTCGAGCGCATCCGCCGCATGCAGGCGCGTTTCGATGCGCTTTGCCAGCGCATCGAGGCAGGCTATGACGGCGTCCCCGAAGACGAGGGGATCGCCGAGATCGAGGCCGCGGTCGCTGCCGAGCGACGCGAACGCAAGCAGCGGATAGCGGGCTGAGCGTGCCGTCCACCCTGCGTGTCGTTCTCGACACCAATGTGCTGTTGTCCGGCCTGGCCTACCCGGGGAGCGTGCCGGGCCGCATCGTCGCCGCCTGGCGGCACGGTTCGGTCGACGTGGTTTTGTCGACCTTCATCCTCGAAGAACTGCGTCGCGTCCTGCCACGGCTAACCGCCCGCCACGGCCTTTCCAGCCGCGAAATCGACGACCTCGTGGACATCCTGTCGATCCAGGCCGAGCTCGTCGAGCCGGAGTCGGTTGCCGACGAGGCCTTGCGCGACGACAACGACCAGCCCGTGCTCGGCACCCTGCTGGCGGGCATGCGCGCAGGAAGCCTCGACTACCTGATCGCCGGCGACAAGGACCTGCTCGCCCTGGCAAACGTCTACCCCATCCTCACGCCCGCCGAGTTCTGGCGTCGGCACGGGGGCGTGTAGCGCCGGCGCGGGGCGGAAATTGGGGTCTGTCCCCTATTTCCTCTAAAATGCACCATCCGTATGAATTAATCACACTTTTGGCGTAACTCCAGGAGGCACGTCATGGGCACCGTGCGCAAGACGATTACCCTGACCGATCAGCAGGACAACTGGGTCAAGGCACAGATCAACGCAGGTCACTACACGAACGACAGCGAGTGCATCCGCGATTTGATCCGCCGCGAGCAGGAGCGCAGCGCCGAGATCGAGGCGATCCGCGCCGCGCTGATCGAGGGAGAAGCCAGCGGCGAGCCGAGACGCTTCGATGCTGCAGACTTCAAGCAGCGGATGCTTGCCGAGCATGGCTGAATATCGCCTGACCCCGGCGGCTGAGCGCGACCTCGAGGCAATCTGCGCAGCGTTGTTCGTTTGCTAGACTTGAGGCGTCGTTTTTCATGAGGTGGCGAACATGCACCCGATGATCGAATCCCACCGCGAGGCGCTGCGTGCGCTGGCGCGACGCCATGGCGTGCGCTCGATCAAGGTGTTCGGCTCGATGGCGCGTGACGACGCCGACGCATCCAGCGATGTCGACCTGCTGGTCGAAACCGCTCCCGACACCTCAGGCTTCGTGCTCGGGGCATTGTTGATGGACGCGCAAGACCTCCTCGGTCGCCGCGTGGACGTGGTGACCGAGAAATCGCTTCACCCGCTGATGCGCGACCGCATCCTCAACGAGGCGCAGCCATTGTGATCCTTGCCGCATGAAGCCGAGTCCCGAGGCCGACAAGGTATAGCTTGTCCACATGCCGGAGTGCACTGGCCGCATCGACGAGTACGTCGGTGGTGACGAGACCCGTTTTCGCGCTTCACGGCTGATTCAGGATGCGGTCGTTCGCAATCTGCAAACGCTGGCGGAGTCGAGTCAGCGTTTGACCGATAAGATCAAGGCGGGCGAGCCGGACGTGCCACGGCGTGCGATATCCGGCTTCAGGAACATCCTGGTACATGACTACCTGGCGATCGACGTCGATGCGGTCTGGCTGGTGGTGGATCAGGAATTGCCGCGACTGCGCGCCGCGTTGCAGAGGATGCAGAAGCGCTCGCCGGTTATATGAGGGGCGAGTGGGGCCGCGGTCGTGTCAAGAATGAGAAAGCCCGCCGGG
>NZ_JBNCAR010000032.1:0-38953 GCF_051280715.1 Thauera sp. AutoDN2
GCGGATTCCTCCGGAGTATGGTTAAGTCGTTCTCGCAAAACAACTTTCTCATATTTCCGGCCGCGATGCGCCTCCTATCTGTGAGAAATGCGGGCTAGCACTAAGGCTTGATCACGTCATCGGTCGCGCAAGTCGCGCGGCATGAAAAATGCTTGGAAAGGCTTTGCGGGCAGCAAAAACGAGAAACGACCCGCCCGTCGTGGCACCGCGGCCCGCGGGCGGATCAGGCGGGAAGAATGGCGCGCAAGGCCTCGGCGAGCAACGGCGCAACCTGGACCGCATTGCTCGGGTGCACGATGCAATCGGTGCTCCAGATCTCGCCAACCCCAGCGTTGTGAATGGCCTCGAGCGCGCCTTGCGCAAAGAGCGCATGCGTGACCGCCACGTCGACCGAGCGTGCACCGGCCTCGCGCAGCAGGACCGCAGCGCGGGCAAGCGTCTGACCCGAGCTCGCCACGTCATCGAGCAGGATCACGGCACGCCCTGCTACCTCGGCGCCCGCGGGCAGCGCAATCACAACATCATGGTCGCCACGGCGAATCTTGCTGCACACGATACTGTCAAGACCATGCCGTCCGGCTGCGGTCTCGATCCACTGGCGCGATTCGGCGTCAGGACCGACGAGCAGCGGGCGCTCCCGACGCTGCACGGCGATGTCCGCAAGCAGGCCGGCACCCGAAAGCGCGATCGCGTGTGGGACGGGGATCGCCTCGGTCAGGGTATCGACGCGGTGCAGGTGCGGGTCGACGGTAATCACCGCATCGAAAAGCCCGGCCAGGAATTCACCCACGATGCGCTGGCTGACCACCTCGCCCGGACGGAAGGCCTTGTCCTGGCGCATGTAGGCCAGATAGGGCGCGACCAGGCTGATGTGCTCGGCACCCAGCTTCCCGGCACTGCGCGCGACCAGCAGCAACTCCAGCAGCTTCTCGTTGGGGCGGTGCAGGCTGCGAAAGAGCACGACATGCTGCGGCAGCGACGGAGGCAGCCTCAACCGCAACTCGTCATCCGGAAAGCGGTGGCGTTCGATCAGTGCTGCGTCCAGGCCGGCGGCGCGCGCCAGCCGGGCGGCTTCATCCGTCTCGTCCTCGAAATGCAGCAGGAGGGGCGTGTTGTTCTTCATCGGTAAAAGCCTACCCGGGTCCCTCCCGCGCCGAAAGTTGATCCGGGCCTCGTCTGCGAAGGAATTCACACCCGCGCGACTGGGGGCTCAGAACTCCACGAACAGATGCGGCACTTCCTCCGCGCCACCGATCGCATAGCCGCTGGCGCGAGCGCTCGCCTGGCGGGCAAAGTCGAGGTCGGACGGGTAATCGGCATGGACCCTGTAGAGTGCCTCCCCCTTCTGCACCGGATCTCCGAGCTTCTTCAGCAGATCCACGCCCGAAGCGAGCATCTTGGGCGCGCCTGCCAGACGGGCAATGCGCGCGAGCTGCAGGTTGTCGATGCCGGTGATCACCCCATCCGCCTCGGCCAGCACGTCGAATGCGAGGCGGGCGAGTTGCGGCGCGTTGTGATCGAAGGCCTTGCCGCCCTGCGCGCGGACGATGGCGTCCATCTTCGCCAGCGCGCGCCCCGAGTCCAGAATGTCGCGCGCAATAGCGAAGCCGTCCCCCCCACGCACGTCCGGATCGAACTCCAGCATGCGCCCCGCGAGGCGCAGCGCCTTCTGGCGCAGATCGTTGGGCGCGCGCGGATCGTTCTCCAGCACCTGCATCACGTCGCGCGCCTCGAGCACCGGGCCGATGCCGTTGCCGATCGGCTGGCGGCCGTCGGTGATCACCACGTCGATGGTCAGGCCCATGCGCGTGGCGACAAACTCGAACAGCTTGCGCAGCTTCTGCGCCTCCGGCATCGAGCGCACCTTCGCGCTTGGTCCCACCGGAATGTCGAGCACCAGATGGGTCGATCCGGCGGCTACCTTCTTGGACAGGATGGAAGCGACCATCTGCCCGGGCGAATCGATCGACAGCGGGCGCTCGACCGAGATCAGCACGTCGTCGGCCGGCGAGAGCTTGGCCGTGCCGCCCCAGGCGAGGCAGCCGCGGTGCTCGCGCACGATCTCGTTCAGGCGCTCCACCGGCAGTTCGACCTGCGCCAGCACCTCCATGGTGTCGGCCGTGCCCGCCGGCGAGGTGATCGCGCGCGAGGAGGTCTTCGGGCACAGCATGCCGTGCGCGGCGACGATCGGCACCACCAGCATCGAGGTCCGGTTGCCCGGGATGCCACCGATGCAGTGCTTGTCCACCACCGGCCGCTCCTGCCAGTCGATGCGGTGCCCCACCGCCGCCATCGCCTCGGTGAGGAAATACACCTCCTCGCGGTCGAGTTCGCCCTGGTTGGTCGCGACCACGAAGGCGGTGAGCTCGATCTTCGAATAACGATGTTCGGCGATGTCACGCACGATCGCACGGAAGTCATCCCGCGCGAGCCGCTCACCGGCGATCTTGCGGTGCAGCGCAGGGATGGAGGTCGGCGGCTCGGCCTGCGCAATCATCGCCGGGTGCCCATTCTCGACCCCCATCTGCGCAAAGGCGTCGATCGACAGCCCGACCTCATGGCAGCGCACGATGCGCGGATCGTCCACCACATTGAGCGTGGCGAGGACACGCCGGCCATTGGCGCGCACCTCGACCTTGGACAGTGCCTGGAAACCTTCAGCGCGGTAGATCTCGCAGTCCCGATGCAGGTAGGCGACGTTTTCGCGGTAGGTATCCACTGCCACGCGGCGCAGCCTGAGCGGGAAGGCATCCCCCTCTTGCGGCGGCGGCAGGGCGGGATGGTCGTCATTCTGTGCATTCATGGTGCAAGACTACACCCTGGCTCCACACCCATGAAGCCGCTCGCAGGCACGGATGCGTCACATGACACAGGGACACCCACGTCACGGACAGACACACCGGGACCGCCAGCATTACGCCTGGCGAAACCCCTGCGCAAAGCTTAACGAACGTCAACATGGTCAAGCCCGATCGACCATAAAATGAGTACAAATTCACACACCAGCACAACGGAGGGCGACATGACGAACCGAAACATCTCTTTCATCGTCAAGGACCAGAACCCCTTGATGCTGCGTCCGACGGATACCGTCCAGAGCGCGTGCCAGGCAATGTGCGAGCGCAGCGTGGGCGCGGTACTGGTAACGGACACCAGGGCCCACCTGAAGGGCATCTTCACCGGCCGCGATGCGGTGCAGGTGATCGCCAATGGCGGCGACCCGGCGACGGTTCATCTGTCCGAAGTCATGACCCGCGACCCCGACACCATCGAACCCGACCGCAAGGCGATCGACGCGCTGCACAGGATGTGCGACGGCGGCTACCGGCACTTGCCGGTGACGGTCGACGGCAAGGTGGTCGGCATCATTTCGCGCAGCGACTTCAAGGGCCTCGAGCTCGACCAGTTCGAAGACGAGCAGAGCCTGTGGGAACGCATCTGCTGACCCCCACTCGACCCGGCGCGCCCGGTCCAGAAGCTCAGTCGACCCGAAACCGGAGCGTGCCGATCATGCGGTCGTCCGCAGTGAGCACGCGCACTTGCCAGCGCCCGCGCGGATCATCCGGGAAGTTGCGCTTGTACGTCCACGCGCGGTAGCCGTCGGTTCGTCCGCCGGTCACATCCAGTTCGATGCGGTCGACCTCGCGCCCTTCGTGCAGCCAGACATGACTCACCCGCTCCGTGAGCCCCAGCGGCGCGCGGATTGCAGTGTAGGCGTAGAGGCCTGCCTCGCGCAGGTGCGCGGCATCCAGCGCCCGCAGGCTCTGCGCTGGCGCCCGTTGCTCGACATCCATGGCCGTGCTGACCGCCACCTGGGTCAGCCGCAGGGTGGCAGGCGGCACCCACAGGCGCGCCAGCCATCCGGCGAGGCCTAGGGCCACCAGCAAGACCAGCACCAGCAGTCCGCGCCACCAGCGTGGCATGGTGACCGCGCCCGCCAAGGTCGGAAACGACAGCACCACGGCAACCGCGAGCGCTGCCTGATAGCTCGCCATCGCCGGGACCTGCAGCACCAGCGGCAACACCACCAGCAGCAGCGCGAACAGGGTCAGCGTGTGATAGCTCAGGAAAAGCCAGCGTCGCTTCGCCAAGCGCCCGTAGTACAGCGGATCGATGATCGCTACCAGCGCCATCACCCCAAGCGCGGCGGTGAACATCGCCTGACCGCTGTTCCAGGAGGTACTGGCGACGAAGAAAGGCAGCGCAAAAAACAGGCTCTCCTGGTGCGTGAACTGCGTCAGGTAGCGCACCAGCGCGGCGGGCACACCGAAGCCGAAGCGCCGTTTCAGCGCGCGATCGAGCACGCGCTCCAATACCAGCAGCAACCAACCCGCCAGCATCGCTACCGCCATCACCCTCGCCACGCCCTCATGACGTTCGACGAGAAGGAAGCTGAGCACACCGGAAACGAAGCCGAAGCTCGCCACCAGCCAGGGGTGGCGGCGCAGCCACACCATCAGACGCAGTCCGCGCCATTTCAGTCGCTTGAGCCGGCTGCCGCGCCCACCCGGCGCCGCCGATACGGGCAGCGCGGGCTCCGCATCCGGGGGCAACCCAGCCCGTGGCTCGACGGGGCCGGCGCTCACTGCATCAGGTCGCGCAGATCGGCGACCGGCGAACGGCCGAAATCCGCGTCGAGCATGAAATCCACCAGATGCATCGCACACGCCTCGGGGGCCACCAGGCTGCCGCTGCGCTTCAGGTCGACGAAGCGCTCCCGCATGGGAAAGCGCTCGGGGGCGATCGCACGGATCTCGCCCTGCATGTCGGTGTCGATGACGCCCGGCGCCAGCGCGCAGATGCGCAGCCCGGGCGTGGCATCCATCTGGACCGCACGCGCATGGTGGTCAAGTGCCGCCTTGGTGGCGCAATACACGCTCCAGCCCGAATAGGCGGCGCGCGCTGCGCCGCTCGACACGTGCAGCACGCGCCGCTCCCGAATCCCGTCCGCCTGTGCGAAAGCCGCCGCCAGCATCAGCGGCGCCGCCACGTTTATCGCCACGGCGTGCGCCACCGCTGCCGGGTCCTGCAGCGGCAAAGGCCCCATCGGCTGCAGGGTGCCGGCATTGTTTATCAGTAGCGCTTCATCTGCATCACCCAGCCAACCGGCGAGCCCGCCCGCCGCAAGCCAGGCTGCGAGGGCTTCGGTATCGGCCAGATCAAGCGCCACCTCGGCGAGCTGCCCGCCGTGCGCCACCGCCAGGGCGGCATTCCCCTGCCGCGCCAGCCCAAGCACCGGAACACCGCGTTCGAGCAGTTCCGCCGCAATCGCCGCACCCAGCCCGCGGCTGTGTCCACTCACGATTGCCCGGATACCCGTCATCGTGCTTCTCCGCTCACGCAGCCGGTTTGCGCGCGACCAGGCCTACCAAGGCCGAATGCCCCTTGTGGCCGACCCCTTCATCGAGCACGTCCTCGTATTCCTGCAGATGCAGGATCTCGAGCGCGCCGAAGGCTTCGCGCAGCATGTCCGCGGTGTACAGATGGTCGACCGCCGACGGCCCGCCGGTACGGAACTCGAGTTGCTTCGGCGTATAGCCCTGCAGGATCAGATGGCCGCCCGGCTTGAGCGCGCGAACCATGCCCGCAAAGATGCTCGCGCGCTGCGCCGGCGTGGCGAACTGGATGAAGATCGCCACCACGAAATCAAACGCGGCCTCCGGATACGCCCAAGCAACCGCATCCGCAAGCACGAAGTCGACCTCGACGTGACGGCCAGCCGCGAGCTTGCGCGCCTTCTCCAGCGCCACCGGCGAGATCTCGGTCGCCGTCACCTGCAGGCCCTGCTCGGCCAGCCACACCGCATTGCGCCCCTCGCCATCGGCCACCGAAAGCGCATTGGCGCCGGAAGCCAGCAAGGCCGATTGCGCTGCCAGAAAACGGTTTGGGGTGGTGCCGAATACATAGTCCTCGCCCGCGTCGCGAAAGCGCGAAGACCACATGCGTTCCTGTTCGTGTGCGTTCATCGTTTCTCCTGAAATCGTGCTGCGACATCGCGCCCGTGCGCATCGCCGCCCCCCCGTGGCTCGCGGACCCAGCCACCCGCTACCAGGGCAGGCGCTCGCCCGCGCCCGGATGCATCCGAACGGTCAACACGGAATGCTCAAACCAGCCAGCGGCCGAGTGTCGCCATCGCGATGGTCAGCAGGCCCAGGGTCAGGTTGGTCCCGACAAGCTGACGGATGCGCCCGAGCGCCGCGCCGCCCGATTTCCATTCCTCCGTTGCGACGGCCTGCTTCAGGCCTGCATACGGAACGAAGAAGACGAAGGCGTAGATGGCGATCATCACCAGGCCCATCAGGAGCATCAGGTGCTGGTAGAGCGGTGCCGCAGCAAAACCATAGCCCAGGATCAATGCGAGCCCGCTCGCGAGCACGGCCACGACCGACACCCACACCCAGACAAAGAAGCGCGCAAGCACCCCGCGCCACAGCCGCAGGCGCGGCGGCGGCTCGAGCTGGCTGGCTGCCTCCGGACGCAGGCAGACATAGGCAAAGAACATGCCGCCCACCCAGACGACGACGCCGGTCACGTGCAGGAGGAGCAGAAAGGAATCAAGAGCCATGGCGCCACCTCAAAAGGTATCGAAAGCGTCCTGATTGTGCCGCAAAAGAGGCCCCGCGCGGCAAGCGCCGCGATCGGCCCTGCTATCGGCCCTGCCAGCGCGCCGGACGCCGCTCGCAGAAGGCGCGCACGCCCTCGCCGAAGTCCGCATTTGCCGACATGGCGAGAAAGCTCGCCTTCTCCGCATCAAGCGCACCCGCGAAGTCGCTGTTCAGCCCCGACCGCAGCAATCGCTTGATTCCGGCCTGCGCTGCCGCCGGCCCGTCTGCGAGGCGGCGCGCCATGGCGAGCCCGCTGTCCTGCAGCTGCGCCACCGGCACGACCTCGGCCACCAGGCCGATATCCTTCGCCTGTGCGGCATCGATCTGCGGATTGAGCAACGCGATCGCCAGCGCGCGCTGCAGCCCCACTCGGCGCGAGAGATGCCAACTCGCCCCGCCGTCCGGCGTGGTGCCGATCGCGCTGTAGGCAAACACGAAGCGCGCATCGTCGGCCGCAACCAGAATGTCACAGGCGATCGCCAGCGACATGCCGAAACCCGCCGCCGAGCCGGCCACCAGGCCGATGACCGGGCACGGCAGTCTCGTGAGGCCCGCAACCGCCTCGTGCACCGCATCGATCAGGCACCCGATCTCCTCGGCGCATTCCTGCTGCGAGTCCTGCAGCAGGGCATCGAAACGGCGCACATCGCCACCGACCATGAAATGTGCGCCGCTGCTGCGCAGCACGACCGCCCGTGGCGGCTCCGCTTGCAAGGCGCGCACGGCATCGCGCAAGGCGAGCCCCATCGCGAGATCGAGGCTGTTGCGCGAGGCCGGACGGTCAAGGGTGATGAAGGCAATCCCGCCCTCACGCTCGAGGCGCACGGATGAATCGGCAGCGGTGGAATCAGACATCGGCATAATCTCCTTGAGTACATTCTTTGCGTATGCGGACGAGGATACGCGATGCGCCATCGCCGGGCACCCCCCCCCCGCCACACCCCTCGCCCACCCCCTGACCCGACACGCCCCGGCCCGCACGCCCGCGCCCGCACAGACACACGTGGCCGCGCCTGCCTCAGGGGCGAGGCCCTACCGGGAGAAGAGGGGGAGCGAAACAGCGAGCAGGATGGAAAGCGAAATGCGCAACTCGAACACGCAGCTTACTTGGCCGCCATGCGGATCGCACCGTCCAGGCGGATGACCTCGCCGTTCAACATCGGGTTCTCGCAGATCGACTTCACCAGCTGCGCGTATTCGCTGGAACGACCCAGGCGCGAGGGGAAAGGCACCATCTGGCCGAGCGAATCCTGCACCTGCTGTGGCAGCCCGCGCAGCATCGGCGTCTCGAAGATGCCGGGCGCGATGCTCATGACGCGGATGCCGTAGCGCGCCAGCTCGCGCGCGATCGGCAGCGTCATGCCGACCACGCCGGCCTTGGACGCCGAGTAGGCCGCCTGGCCGATCTGGCCGTCGAAGGCGGCGACCGAGGCGGTGGTGACGATCACGCCGCGCTCGCCCTCCTCGTTCGGCGCGGCCTTGCTCATGGCGTCGGCGGCGAGGCGGATCGGGTTGAAGGTGCCGACAAGGTTGATCGTCACCCCGCGCATGAAACTGTCGAGGCGGTGCGGGCCTTCCTTGCCCACGACCTTTTCGCCCGGCGCCACGCCGGCGCAGCACACCAGACCGTGCAGGCCGCCGAAGCCCGTCACCGCGGCATCGACCGCTGCCTGCGTCGACGCCTCGTCGGTGACGTCGGTGCGCACGAAGCAGGCCGCTGCGCCCAGCTCCGCCGCGAGCGCCTTGCCCGCCTCTTCATTGAGATCGGCAAGCACCACCTTGCCGCCGCCTTCGACCACCATGCGCGCGGTGGCGGCGCCCAGGCCCGAGGCGCCGCCGGTGACGAGGAATACCGAGTTTGCGATCTTCATTGCGTGTGCTCCCTGTGTCTCAGATGCGTTCGATGATGGTTGCGGTGGCCATGCCGTGGCCGACGCACATGACCTGCAGGCCGAAGCGGCCGTCGCGCTGCTCGAGGCCTGCGAGCATCTTGGCCATCAGGCCGGCGCCGGTGCCGCCCAGCGGGTGGCCGTGGGCGATCGCGCCGCCCCAGGGGTTGAAACGGTCCATGTCCGGCGCGAACTCGCGCATGAAGCACAGGGCCACGCTGGCGAAAGCCTCGTTGACCTCGATCCAGTCCATGTCGCGGATCGACAGCCCGGCCATCTCCAGCGCGCGGCGCGCCGCCGGGATCACCCCGGTGAGCTGCATCACAGGGTCCGAACCGACCGCGACGCGGGCGCGGAAGCGCGCGCGCGGCCGGATGCCCAGCGCATCGGCCGCCGCGCGCCGACCGACCAGCACCGCGGCCGCGCCGTCGGACATCTGGCTGGCGTTGGCCGCAGTCACGCCGCCCTCGCCCGGCTGGCGGAACACCGGCTGCATGGCGCGCATGCGCTCGACATCGATCACCGCACGGATGCCTTCGTCGTGCGCCAGCGTGATCGTGCCACCCTCCTTGTCCACACCCGCCACCGGCAGGATCTCGGTGTGCAGGCCGGCCGCGCGCGCCGCCTCGGCACGGCAGTGGCTTTCCATCGCGTAGTCATCCATCTCGGCACGCGAGATCTGCCACTGGTCGGCGATGCGCTCGGCGCTCTCGACCTGATGCGGAATGGCGAAGCGCGCGAGGATCTTCGGATGCAGATTGTCGAAGCCACGGAAGTCGCCCTGCCCCAGGGTCAGATCGAGGAACATCGGCACCCGGCTCATGCTCTCGACGCCGCAACCGATGGCAAACTCGAGGTCGCCCGCAGCCACCGCCTGCGAAGCGGCATGGGTGGCGAACTGGCTGGAGCCGCACATGCGGTTCATCGACACGCCCGGCACCTCAGCCGGCAGCCCGGCGATCAACAGCGCCTGGCGGGCGATGTTGGCGCCCTGCTCGCCGGCCTGGCTGACGCAGCCGGCCAGCACGTCGCCGACCTTATCGGCCGGCAGTCCGGTGCGCGCCAGCACGCCGCCGATGGCGGTGGCGAGCAGTTCGTCCGGGCGGGTCTCGCGCAGCGCCCCGCCGCGGCGGCCGAAGGGGGTGCGGACGGCGCCCAGAATCAGCGCTTCGTTCGGATTGGAGGAATTGGATGGGGTCATTGCTGGGTCCTCGGGTTCAGGCCCGCTGCAGTTCGCGGGCGATGATGTTGCGCTGGATCTCGCTGGTGCCTTCGTAGATCTGCAGCACCTTGGCGTCGCGGAAGAGCTTTTCCACCGGGTATTCGGTCGAGTAGCCCATGCCGCCGAAAATCTGCACCGCCTCGGTCGCCGCCCACATCGCGGCATCGGCGGCGAAGGCCTTGGCGATCGAGGCCTCGATCGTGTTCGGCCTGCCCTGGTCGAGCAGCCAGGCCGACTGGTAGGTAAGCAGGCGCGCGGCCTCGAGCTTCATGCGCATCTCGGCCAGCTTGTGCGCCACGGCCTGGTGGTCGATCAGGCGCCGGCCCATACTGCTGCGCTGAGTGGCGTAGGCGAGCGACTCGTCGAGGCAGCGCTCGATGAGGCCGACGCCGAAGGCGGCCACCATCGGCCGCGAGTGGTCAAACACCGCCATCGCCAGCGCGAAGCCGCCGCCCTCCTCACCGAGGCGGTGATCCTCGGGCACGAACACCTGATCCAGGAAGACCTCACAGGTGGGCGAACAGCGTTGACCGAGCTTGCCCAGCGGCTCACCCACCGTCAGACCCGCACTGGCACGCGGGACGATGAAGGCCGTCATGCCACGATGTCCGGCATCCGGTGCGGTCTTGGCGAAAACGACGAGAAATTCGGCCAGGTTGGCGTTGGAAATCCAGATCTTGCTTCCGGTGAGGCGATAACCGCCCTCCACCCGCTCGGCGCGGGTCCGCACGCCGGCAACGTCGGAGCCCGCGCCCGGCTCGGTCATGGCGAAGCTCGCGAGCGCGCCGTTGGCAGCCGCGCGCAGATAACGATCACGCTGCATCTGGCTGCCGGCGATCGCAATCGGCTCGGTGGCCAGCGCATTCACGCACAGGGCAGTGCCGATCCCCAGACAGCCGCGGCAGAAGGCTTCGGTAACCAGCACCAGTTCGAGGCAGCCCAGACCGCCCCCACCCACCGCCTCGGGCAGGTTGATCCCCAGCAGGCCGAGTTCCTGAGCGCGCTGATGCACCTCGACCGGGAAGGCCTTGCTGGCATCGGCCTCGGCTGCGCGCGGCACGATCTCGCGCTCGGCGAAGCGGCGGGCGAGATCGCGGATCTCGCGCTGCTCCGCATTCAGTTGGAAATCCATGATGTCTCCGGCGCGGCGACCCCGGGCAGGCAGCGCCGCGCACAACAGGCTCCGGCGTGCCCGCGCACGCCGCGCCGAAAAGAAGGGAAAACGTCGTCGAAAACCCCGGGGACTCAGCCCGGTGGCGCACCCGCACGCGCCGGGGAGTGGTCACGCATGGGCGGCCTCTCCCCGGTACATGGCTTCGATCACGTCGGCATAGGTCTTGTAGATGCTGGAACGGCGCACCTTCATCGTCGCGGTCACCTCGCCGTCGTCGTGGTCCAGTTCCTTGGTCAGCAGGTGGAAGCGGCGGATGTGCGAGACCTGCGCGAGCTGGCCATTGCCGCGTGCGATCTCGGCGTCGATCAGCGCGCGCACCTCCGGGTGCTCGACCAGCGAGCGGAAGTGGGTGAAGGGGATCTGGCGGCCCTCTGCCCACTTCGCCACCGTCTCGTAGTCGATCTGGATCAGGGCGGAGACGAACTTGCGCCCGTCGGCGACGACGATGCACTCCTTGATATAGGGGCTGGCCTTCATCGTCTTCTCGATCTCGGACGGCGTCAGGTTCTTGCCGCCGGCGGTGATCATGATGTCCTTCAGGCGATCGACGATGTAGAGCTGGCCGTCGCGCGCCTCGACCACGTCGCCGGTGTGCAGCCAGCCGTCGCGGATGCTGTCGGCGGTCGCCTCCGGGTTCTTGTAGTAGCCGGCGAACACCATCTCGCCCCGGATCAGCAGTTCGCCGCGCTCGCCGATCCGGTGCTCGACACCGAGGATCGGCGTGCCGACCGAGCCGAAGCGGGCCGCATCCAGCGGCTGGCCGGTGATCATGCCGGTCGATTCGGTCAGGCCATAGACCTCCACCAGCGGCACGCCCAGCGTGCGGAAGAACTGCACCACCGCGGGCGGGATCGGCGCGGCGCCGGTCAGCGCCACCTGCGCCCGGCGCAGGCCGATGAAGTTCTGCAGCGCGCGCAGGATGAGCCAGTACCAGAAGGCGTAGCTCAGGCGCTCGCCCGCGGTGCGCTGCGCCGCCGCCTTGTGCGCGAAGGGCGCGCAGGCGGCCATCGCGCGGTCGAACAGCCAGCGCTGCAGCGGACCGCTCTCCTGCATCTTGATGCTGATCGCCGAGTGCAGCTTTTCCCAGATGCGCGGCACGCCCAGGAACATCGTCGGCGCGATCTCGCGCAGGTCTTCCTGCACGGTGCGGATCGACTCGCCGAAGGCCACCGTGGAGCCCAGGTAGATCGGGCAGAAGGTGGTCAGCATCTGCTCGGCGACGTGGCACAGCGGCAGGTAGGACAGATGGCTGGTGTCCGCCGACAGGCCCAGGCGATCGGCGATGCCGGGCGCCACGCCGCGGATGTTGGCGTAGCTGATCATCGCGCCCTTGGGTTTGCCGGTGGAGCCCGAGGTGTAGATCATCAGCGCGATGTCCTCGAGCCGCTGCGTCGCCAGCGTCTCCTCCACCAGGTGACGGTGGGTGGCCTCGTATTCGACCCCGAGCGTCTCCAGGTCGGCGAAGGACAGGATGCGGTCGCGCACACGCTCATCGGCGTTGCGCAGGCCCTTGGTCTCCATCACCACGATGGCGCGCAGATGGGGCAGCTGGTCGAGCGCCTCGACCACCTTGTCGGTCTGCTCCTGGTCCTCGCACACCACCACCTCGACGTCGGCGTGGTTCAGCACGTAGGCCACCTCGGGCGCCGGGCTGGTGGGATAGACACCGACCGCGATGCCGCCGACCAGGCCGCAGCCCATCTGCGTCAGCACCCATTCGATGCGGTTCTCGGCGAGCACGCCGACGTGGCCGCCGGCGGACAGGCCGAGCGCACGCAGCCCCAGGCCGACATGGCCGGCGCGGCGGTAGTAGTCGTCCCAGGAAATGCCCTGCCAGATGCCGAAATCCTTCTGGCGGATGGCGATGCGTGCTGGATGCTGCCTTGCCTGCTCGCGCAGCATCTGCGGCAGGGTCAGCCTGGGAAGCGGATTGACTTCGGGGTTCTTGCTCATGGCCATCCTCTCGCTCACGACAGCCAGCGCTTGCGGCGCTTGTAGTGCTTGATGTCGCGGAAGCTCTTCATCTCGCCGTGCCCGCCCATGCCGAGGTAGAACTCGCGCACGTCCTGGTCGGCGGCCAGGCGTTCGGCCGGGCCGTCGGTGACGACCTTGCCGTTCTCCATGATGTAGCCGTAGTGCGCCACCGCCAGCGCCACCGAGGCGTTCTGCTCCACCAGCAGCATCGACACCTTCTGCTCGGCGTTGATGCGGGCGATGATCTGGAAGATGTTCTCCACCAGCAGCGGCGCCAGGCCCAGCGAGGGTTCGTCGAGCAGGATCAGCTTGGGCCGCGCGATCAGCGCACGACCGATCGCCAGCATCTGCTGCTCGCCGCCCGACAGGTAGCCCGCCAGGCCGTTGCGGCGCTCGTACAGGCGCGGGAAGTACTCGTAGACGAGGTCGTAGTCGGCCTTCGCGCCGCTGCGCCCGGTGAGCGCATAGGTCGCGGAGACGAGGTTTTCCTCCACGGTCAGGTCCTCGAACACGCGGCGCCCTTCCATTACGTGGAAGAGCCCCGCGCGCACGAGTTCGTGCGGCTTGGAACCCGCCAGCGGCTTGCCTTCGAAGCGGATCTCGCCGCGCGTCAGCTCGCCGTTCTCCAGCCCCAGCAGGCCGGACACGGTCTTGAGCGTGGTGCTCTTGCCCGCGCCGTTGGAGCCGAGCAGCGCGACGATCTGCCCGCGCGGCACCGACAGCGACAGGCCACGCAGCACCTGCACCGCCTTGTTGTAGATCACCTCGATGTTGTTCACCTCGAGGACGGATTCGGCCGCACTCATCGCTTACTCCAGCACGATCCAGTCGGAGGCCGGCACCATGCGCTTGGCCTTGGTGTCGGCGCGGTAGATGCGCCCGACCGGGATGGTGTTGCCGCGGATCGTGATGGGCACGCCGATCAGGCCGCCGGTGTCGAAGTTCTCGATCGAGTTCAGCGCCGCCTTGAAGTTGGCCGCGGTCATCTCCTTGCCGGCGGCGATCGTGCGGCGGGCCGATTCGGCGTAGAGCATGGCGGACAGGAAGCCCTGGATGTAGGGCACGTTCTGGTACTCCGGTCGCATTGAGCGGATCTTCTCCAGCATGGGCGCCGGCGCGGAGTCGTCGTAGTAGTAGCTGTAGGGCATCACCCCCATGAAGCCCTCGGCGACGTCGCCCATCTGCATGACCGTCGAGTTGTCCATCGTCCAGAAGGTGCCCATGAACTTGGTGTCCAGGCCGAGCTGGCGCGCCTGGCCGATGAACTCCGGGATCGGGCCGAGGATGTAGCCGTGGAAGATGATGAAGTCCGGCCTCGCCCGGCGCATCTTCGCCATCTCGGTCGACACATCGACCGCGCCCGGCGGGGTCATAATCTCGATGGCAACGTTGAGCCCCAACTCCTTCGCGACGCCGCGGCTGCTCTCGATCGGGTCGCGGCCGAACTCGGTGTCGGAATAGACGAAAGCCACCTTGGCGCCCGGTTTTTCCTGGGCAATGTAGCGCAGCAGGATGCCGAACTGCTGGGTGTAGTCCGGGCCAGCGATGAACTGGTAGGGGTACTTCTGCGGGTCGTTGAGCTCGGTGGCGAAGGAGGCGCCCGACATGATCATGCTGCCGGCGCGGTCGAGCTCGGGGTTGATGGTCTTGCTGAAGGCGGTGGAGTCGCCGTAGTAGAAGTTCACCTTGTTCTGGCTGGTGATCTTCTTGAACGCCGCCACCGACTGGTCGACCTTGTAGGCACTGTCCTCGGGCACGTAGCGCAGCATGTGGCCCTCTACGCCACCGGCATCGTTGGTCATCTTGACGTAGTCCTGGATGCCGGCGTGGATGCCGATGCCGGCGAAGGCGAACACGCCGCTCATCGGGATCGAGCCGCCGATGACGATTTCCTTGTCTGCCGCCTGGACCGCGGGCATGCCTGCGGTGGCTGCCAGGACCGCGGTGGCCAGCAGGCTCTTGAGTACGGTTCTTCTCATGCTTGTCTCCTTCTCTTTATGGGTGGTGATGCGATGAGGCGAGGAAAACTCAGGCCCGGAACGGCCAGAGGTGGAAGAAACGGCGGATACGGCGCCAGATTTCCTGCAGGCCGAGCGGCTCGAACACCAGGAAGCCGACGATCAGCGCGCCGAACACGATGGTGCGCACCGGCGACAGGATCAGCGTGGCGTCGGCCGACAGCGGCAGCCAGCCGACGATGAGCTTGAGCGCCTCGGGCACCATGGTCATGAAGACCGCGCCGAGGATGGCACCGAGGATGGTGCCCATGCCGCCAACGATGACCGCGGCGAGGAAGAAGATCGACATGATCAGCGGGAAGCTCTCCGGCGTGACCACGCGGAAGAAGTAGGCCCACATGCCGCCCGCCACCCCGGCGTAGAAGGACGACAGGCCGAAGGACAGCAGCTTGTAGCGCAGCAGCGGGATGCCCAGCACCTCGGCCGAGATGTCGCGGTCGCGGATCGCGATGAAGGCGCGGCCGATGCGGGTGCGGAACAGGTTGGCAGCACCCAGCACCATCAGGATGGTGATCGGCACGAACAGCCAGTACAGACGGAACGAGGAGTCGAAGCTGAGGCCGAGGATCTCCGCCGGCGCCACCGTGATGCCCGAATGGCCGCCGGTGACCGCATGCCAGTTGGCGAACACGAAGTGCAGCACCACCGACGCGGCGATGGTCGCAATCGCCAGATACAGTCCCTTCACCCGCAGCGAGGGCAGGCCCACCACCAGCCCGCCGAGCATCGCGACGAAGCCGCCGGCGAGCAGGTTGAGCAGCACCGGTGTGCCGAGCTTCTGCTCCAGCGCCGCCACCGTGTAGGCGCCGATGCCCATGAAGGCGGCCTGCCCCAGGCTCACCAGCCCGGTGTAGCCGGTGAGGATGTTGAGCCCGGTCGTGCTGGCGATATTGATCGCCACCAGGCAGGCGAGGTAGAGCCAGTACTCGTCGGCGAAGAAGGGGAAGCCGAGCAGCGCGACGGCGAGGACGGCCAGCCAGGCGTACTGGGTGCGGCTGTCGAACAGCGACTCGTCGTGGCGGTAACTGGAGCGTGCGGTTCCGATACGCATTACAACCTCTCGATTTCGTGGGTGCCGAACAGGCCGTAGGGACGGACCAGCAGCACGACGATCAGGATCAGGAAGGTGGCCAGCAGCTTGAATTCGCCGCCGAGGAAGCCACCGGCGAGGGACTCGACGACGCCGATGAAGAGCCCGGCGACCAGCGCGCCGAGCACGCTATCGAGGCCACCGACGATCACCACCACCAGCACCGACAGGCCGAACACGCCCATCGTCGAGGAGATGCCGCCCACTGCACCGACGATGACGCCGGCGATGGCCGCGATCATCGCCGCCACGGTCCAGGACAGCGAGAACACCTTGGGCACGTTGATGCCCATCGAGTAGGCCGCCTGCTGGTCCGATGCCGTCGCCCGCAGTGCCACGCCGCCGCGCCAGAAGCGGAACACCGCCAGCGCCACCCCGATCAGCACCGCCGCAACGAGGAAGCCGTAGAACACCTTGGGCGGCACGAAGGCCTCGCCGATCATCACTGGCGCGCTGGGCATGAACTCGGGCAGGCGGCGCGGCTCGGAGGTCCAGATCAGCTCGACCACGCCGACCAGGATGGAGGCCAGACCCACGGTCACCATGAACACCGAGATCGGCGACTCGCCCAGCATCGGCCGGATCGCCACCCGCTCGAGCGTCGCGCCCGCCACCCCGCTGCCGATCACCGCGACCAGGATCGCCAGCCACATCGGCATGTTCATCGCCGTGGCGAGGCCGAAGCACAGGTAGGCGCCGATCATCAGCATCTCGCCGATGGCCAGGTTCACCACCCGCGTGGCCTTGTAGATCATCACGAAAGCGAGGCCGGTCAGCGCGTAGAGGCCGCCGGCGCCGAGGCCAGCCAGCACGATCTCGGCCAGGAAAAGCCAGTCGAAGTCCATCTCAGGCCCCCACTGCAAGAGGTTGATGAAGGCGCTGGCGCAACTCCGAGACGTCGCCCGAACCCAGGTAGGCCTTGATCACCTCGGGGTTGGCCTGCACCTCGGCCGGCGTGCCGTCGGCGATGACCTGGCCGAAGTTGAGCACCACCACGTGGTCGGACAGGTCCATGACCATGCCCATGTCGTGCTCCACCATCAGCACCGTCACGCCCCACTCCTCGCGCACGTCGAGGATGAAGCGCGCCATGTCCTCGGTCTCCTCGCGGTTCATGCCGGCGACCGGCTCGTCCAGCATCAGCACCTTGGGTCGCATCGCCAGCGCGCGCGCCATCTCCACCCGCTTCTGCAGGCCGTAGGACAGCACCGACACCGGCATGTGGCGGATGTGGTCGATCTCCAGGAAGTCGATGATGCGTTCCTCGACCTCCTGGCGCAGCTTCATTTCCTCGTGCCGCGCACGGCCGAAGTAGAACAGCGCGTCGAGCACGTTGGTGCGCAGGTGGGCATGGCGACCGAGCTTGATGTTGTCGAGCACGGTCATGCCGCGGAACAGCGCGATGTTCTGGAAGCTGCGCGCCAGGCCCAGCCTGGCGCGCTCGGGCGGGCGGGTGGCGGTGATGTCCTCGCCCTGGAAGCGGATACGCCCCGTCGAGGGTTTGTAGAAACCGGAGATCGTGTTGAACAGTGAGGTCTTGCCTGCGCCGTTCGGACCGATGACGGTGGTGATGGACCCCGGAGCGACTTCGAAGCCCACGTCAGTCAGCGCCTTGATACCGCCGAACGACAACGTGAGCCCCTCGACCTCGAGGATAGGACTGGCCTTGCCTGGATGCACCTTGTCTCCTCCTGCCAGCCGCCTCTTCCCGGGCGGACTGTGCGTGCTGTGCTTTAATTGCCAGCGAACGCGATCCCATCGGGGATCACGAAGCGCCGGCGCGGGCATTAATCTTTTTTCTGCCGCTATTTGCAGGCCATACTAGGCAGTACGGGCCGGGTTGTGGATGACAGAACCGGCCGATCGATTGACATTTTCTGCCACTTGACCGAGACATCCCGATCACGCACCGCAGCATCGCAACCGCCATGACCGAACGTCCGAATGCTCCCGCCGTCACCGTGCCGATCCGCATGATCGGCCAGCTCCTCGACCGCCTCGGCGAACGACAGCCGTTGGCACTCGACTGCATCGGCCGTGCAGGCATCGCCCCGGCGCTGCTGCAGCAGGACTCGGCTCGTGTCACGGTGGAGCAGTTCGCACTGTTCTACCGCACGCTCGCCATCGAGCTCGACGACGAGACGCCGGGCATGTTCTCGCGGCCCCTGCGCGCGGGCACGCTCAAGTTCCTGTGCCTCGGCATGCTGGACGCCGCCAACCTGCGCGTCGCCCTGCACCGCTTCTGCTGGTTCTTCCGCCTGGTGCTGGACGACCTGCATTACGAGATGGACGAGGCGGACGGGCTGACCCGCATCACGCTGGTCGAGCGCGCCGACCTTGGCCCCCACCGGATGCTGATCCTCGAGCTGATGCTGATGCTGGTGCAGGGCATCGGGTCGTGGATGATCGAGCGCAAGCTGCTGTTCGACCGGGTGGACCTCGGCTACCCCGCCCCGGCGCATGCCGGCGAGTACATCAACATGTACGCGGGTCCGGCGCGCTTCGACCAGGCACGGACCGCGCTTTACATTGAACCGGTCTTCATGGACGCGCCGATCCGCCAGGACAAGGCCTCGCTGTCGGCCTTCCTGCGCAAGGCGCCGATGGACTGGATTCACGTCTCGGTCAGCGAGCGCCTGTTCACCCACCGCGTGCGCGACCTGCTGGAAGCCGGGCTAGGCCGTCCGCAGACGGTGGAGGACGTGGCGCGCGCCCTGCACATCTCGCCACGCACGCTGGCACGCCGGCTCGACGCCGAGGGCACGCACTTCCAGGCGGTCAAGGACGCCCTTCGGCGCGACGTGGCCATCGCCCGCATCTCGCGGACCGACGAACCGATCGCCAGCATCGGCGCCGACCTCGGCTTCGACGATCCGGCCGCTTTCAACCGCGCCTTCAAGCAATGGACCGGGACGCCGCCGGGCAGCTATCGGCGCGCGCGCGCCAAAGTCTGAGCGCTCGTCCGCGCAGAAACCACACTTGGTACGCGCCCGGCGTCAGGGTACATTCGGCCCATCCTCCCGGCCTCCTCCTTCTCTTCCAGTCCATGACCGCCCAGCACCCCGAGATCCGCCCCGAGCAATCCATCGAGCTGCTCAAGCAGCTCCATATCCTCACCCGCGACGGCAAGCTCAACCAGGACAGCCGGCGCAAGCTCAAGCAGGTCTATCACCTCTACCAGTTCATCGAGCCGCTGCTGGCCGAAGCGCTGGCCGAGCACCCCGACCTGCAGCTGGTGGACCACGGCGCGGGCAAGTCCTACCTCGGTTTCATCCTGTACGACCTGTTCTTCAAGCAGCACGCGCCGGGCGGGCGCATCCACGGCATCGAGACGCGCGACGAGCTGGTGACGAGCTCGCGCCGGCTGGCGGACAAGCTCGGGTTCTCTGCGGGCATGCGCTTCCAGAACCTCAGCGTGGCCGAATCGATCGACTCGGACCGCCTGCCCGGGCGCATCGACATCGTCACCGCGCTGCACGCCTGCAACACCGCCACCGACGACGCGATCCGCTTCGCGCTGCACAAGGGCGCACGCGCCATCGTGCTCGTGCCCTGCTGCCAGGCCGAGGTTGCCGCGGTGCTGCGCAAGCACAAGCAGCAGGCACTGCGCCACCCGATCGCAGAGCTGTGGCGGCACCCGATCCACACGCGCGAATTCGGCAGCCACCTCACCAACGTGCTGCGCTGCCTGCAGCTCGAGGCACACGGCTACGAGGTCACCGTCACCGAACTCGTTGGCTGGGAGCACTCGATGAAGAACGAACTGATCATCGCGCGCCATCAGCCCGACCGGCCGCGCAAACGCGCTGCCGAACGCCTCACCGAGCTGCTCGGCACCTTCGGCCTCGACGAACTCTCCGAACGCTTCTTCACCGCCTGAGGGCGATCTGCGCGACACCCCGGCCGGCCCAGTTGCGCCCCTGGAGGCGCGCTGGTGTCACAGGGCGGGAATCCTCCACCTGATACACTGCGAACGTCCGGCCGGCAGAGAAGCGCTACGCCGGCCACATACACTTACACGGAGGTATTCATGGCTGTCCTGCTGCAGGTTGACTTCCCTTTCAACGGCCCCTGGGGCGAAGAGATGAGCACGGGCATGCGCGATCTTGCGGCCTCCATTGCCGGGGAGCCAGGCCTGTCCTGGAAGATCTGGACCGAGAACCGCGACACTGGCGAGGCGGGCGGGATCTACCTCTTCGAAGACCGCGCCAGCGCCGAGGCCTACCTCGACATGCACCGTGCACGCCTGCTTGGTTTCGGCGTACCGACGGTCAACGCCAAACTTTTCGAGGTCAACGTTCCCCTTTCGCAGATCGATCGCGCCCCGCTGGTCTGAAGAGGTTTACGACTTCCTTCGGCGCGACGAGCACCCTGTGGGTCGCCGGACCCGATGCCTGACCGAGCCCCCTGAACGTGAAATACGACCCATGGCGGTGACGCCCTCCTCCCTGCTCGCAGCGCTCATCGTCGCGCTGACCGCCCTCGGCCCGCTGTCCACCGACTTTTATCTGCCCTCACTGCCCGCGATCGCAGATGCGCTCGGCACCGACAGCGCCGGGGTGCAGCTTACGCTGTCGGTGTACCTGCTCGGCTTCGGCACCGGCCAGCTCGTCATCGGGCCACTGTCCGACCGCTACGGCCGGCGCCCGGTGCTGCTGTGGGGTATGGCAGTCTTCCTCGTCGCGTCCGCAGCCTGCGCGTTCGCGCATTCACTCGAGGCCCTCGTGGCAGCCCGCCTGCTGCAGGCACTGGGCGCCTGCACGGGGCCGGTACTCGGACGCGCGGTGGTGCGTGACGTGTATGGCCCGCAGGAGTCGGCCAGGGTGCTCTCACACGTCTCCACGGCCACTGCGCTGGCGCCACTGCTCGCGCCCATGCTCGGCGGCTGGCTCACCTCGGGCTTCGGCTGGCGCGCGACATTCGTCGTGCTCACGCTCTACGCGGCACTGCTGATCGTGCTGCTGTGGCGCGCACTGCAGGAAACCAACGCCCACCCCGACCCGCAGGCCCTGCAACCTGCCCGCATGCTGGCCAACTACCGTACGCTGCTGGCGGACCCAAACTACCGCACCGCGCTGCTGGTGGGCTGCGGCGCATTCGCGGCGCTGTTCGCCTTCATCTCGGGCTCGCCCTTCGTCTACATCGGCCTGTACGGCATGAGCCCGGAGCAGATGGGCCTTGCCTTCGGCGTGAACGTGACCGGCTTCATGCTCGGCACCATCCTCTCCGCACGCCTGTCGCGCCGCATCGGCCCTGCGCGGCTGATGCGCCACGGCGTGCTGCTCGGCGCGGTGAGTGGCACCTTGCTCGCCGGGCTCGCACTCGCCGGCGTGGTCCACCCTGCGGCGGTCATGCTGCCGATGTGGGGCGTCACCGCGGCGATCGGACTCACCCTGCCCAACGCCACCGCCCTTGGCCTGGCCGGCTACCCGAAGATGGCGGGGGCAGCCGCTTCGCTGATGGGTTTTGTGCAGATGGGCCTGGGCGCAGGCGCAGGCATGGTGGTCGGCCATGGCGTGCAGGACAGTGCCTTGCCGCTGGCGCTGATGGTGGCGGGCGCGATGCTGTTCAGCCTGCTGGTGTGGGCGCTCGGACCGAGGCGCTGACGCGCGGCGCCTTCGGCGGAGATCGTCAGCCCGCTGTCCCGAACGCCCCAAACCCGCTCGCCACGGCGCGCAGCAGCGCCTCCTCCGCAAGCGGCGGCGCAAACAGGAAGCCCTGCACGACATCGCACCCCATGTGCGCGAGGCGTTCGAGTTGCTCCACGTTCTCGACCCCCTCGGCCACGGTAAGGAAGCCGAAGTGCCGCGCCATGTCGATCACCGTGCCCGTCAGGCGCTGGTCCTGCGGGTTGGTGTGCAGGTCGCGGATGAAGGCACGATCGATCTTGAGTACCGACACCGGCAGCGCCTTGAGGTAAGCGAGCGAGGAGTAACCCGTGCCGAAGTCGTCGATCGCAATGCCGAACCCGGTGCGCGCAAGCGTCTCGAGCTGCGTCATGGCCAGCGCCATGTCCTGCATCAGGCCCGACTCGGTGACCTCGATCTCGAGCAGCGCGGGCGGCACACCGCGCGCCTGCGCAGCCGCGATGATTTCGTGGGCGAACTCGGGGCGCATCAGCTGCACGCTGGCGACGTTGACCGCGAGGCTGAAGTCCGGCGGCACCACCGCCTGCCGACGCCAGCGCGCGAGCAGATCCATCGCCTCGTGCATCACCCATGCGCCGATCGCGACGATCTCGCCGCTGGCCTCCGCGAGGGGAATGAACTCCGCCGGTGACACCGGGCCGAACTCGGCGCTGTTCCAGCGCAGCAGCGCCTCGGCCCCGCACACCGTACGCGTCTTCAGGTCGACCTTGGGCTGACAGGCGAGGTGGAGTTCTCCGCGCGCGATCGCGTGGCGCAGGGCGTGGGCCATGCGCGTGCGACGGCGGAGCGCCTCCTCGAGCTCGGCCGAGTAGGCCTGACACAAGCCGTCACGCGCAGGCAGCGCCAGCGCCGCCCTGCGGATCCAGTGCTCCGCGGACCCCGCGGCGGCGCCTGCGCTGCGACCTATGCTGGCGCGCAACTGCAGGCTCATGTCTTCCACCTCGAAGGGCGTGGCGAAATGCTCGAGCACGGTCTCGCCAAGCGCCCCATGCACATCATCACTGCCGGCGTGATCCGTCAGCAGCACCCACTCGGAGCTGTTCCAGACCCCCAGCATCGCGTCTGCGTCCGCCTGCAAGGGGCGCAGGCGCTGAGCGAGCTGCATGCCGAGCCGGTCGGAGATGACGTAACCATGCAGGCGTGCGATGTCATCCAGCCCACCGATGGCGATGAACAGCACACCGGGATTGCGACCCTCCGCCAGCAGACGTTCGGCATGCTCGAGCAAGGCGCGGCGGTTGGGCAGCCCCGTCACAGGGTCCTCGCGCGAGAGCGCCTCAAGTGCGCGCGTGCGCTCCTTCACCAGCCCCTCGAGCAGCACGGCGCGCTGCGAACGCTCCTTGATCAGCCAGTGCCGGTCCAGGGTATTGTGTATGCGCTGCAGAACCTCGACATGGTCGAAGGGCTTGATCAGAAAGTCCTGCGCCCCGAGTTCCAGCGCGCGGTGGCGTGTTTCCTCGTCGATCTGCGCGGTGAGCACGATCACCGCCGGCGCCTGTTCACGCGGCAACGCGCGCAGCCGCTCCATGATCTCCAGTCCGCTCAGCCAGGGCATGCGCACGTCAAGCAGGATCAGGTCCGGGCACTGGCGCTGCACGCGGGCTTCCACCCGCCGCGGATCGGTCATGCCCTCGAGCCGGTCATAACCTTGGTCCTCGAGCAGCCCGATCAGGAGCTCTACATTGGCCAGGTTGTCATCGACGACGAGGATGTCGGCGTCTGCGTAGCGTTCCTTGAACGGCATGGATTCCTCGCTGAGATTCGTCATTTCACCGCGTCCGCATGCGTGCCCTGCCGCCCCCTGGGCACTCCAGGTGTATCGGGTGAGCGTTCGTCCCCGAGGTCGGCGGCCGGCAGCTCGAACCAGAACGCGCTCCCCTCGCCCTCCACGCTTTCCACGCCGATCTCGCCCCCCATCAGGTGCACGAGCTTGCGGGTCAGCGCAAGGCCAACGCCCGTTCCTTCCACCTCGCCCGACTCCGCACCGAGCCGGTTGAACGGCTGGAACAGCTCCCCGAGCTTGTCCGCCTCGATCCCCATTCCGGTGTCGCGCACGCCAATCCGCACCAGCGGCCCGGTGCGCACGCACTCCACCCACACCTGCCCCTCCGGCCGGTTGTACTTGATGGCGTTGCTGAGCAGGTTGATCAGCACCTGCTTGAGCCGCACGTAATCGGCCTGCACCTGCAGCGGGCAGGCCTCTGGGGCGGGCATGTGCAGCGCGACACCCTGTTGCGCTGCCAGCGGGCGGATGCTCTCCACCGTCTCTTCCAGCACATCGCACAGCGCCACCGGCTCGAGCAAAACCTGCATGTGCCCCGATTCGATACGTGCGAGATCGAGCACCTCATTGATCAGGCTGAGCAGGTGGCGCCCGCTGCGCTCGATGTGCCCGGCGTGGCGAGCCTGTCGCCCGGTCAACGGCTGGCGCCCGTTCTGCAGAAGCTGGGCGAAGCCCAGGATGGCGTTGAGCGGCGTGCGCAGCTCGTGGCTCATCGAAGACAGGAACTCGGTCTTGGCCTGGCTGGCGCGCTCGGCCTGATCGCGCGCGATGCGCAGCTCTTCGGTGAACCGACGCTGTTCATCGAGCTGGCGATAGAGGTTGATGAGCAGCGCGCAGGTCGAGGTGAAAGGCTCCAGCCACTTCACCAGCGCATCGTCGTAGGGCTCTTCGGCATTCGCGATCGCGTACATGCCGATCACCTCGCCGCGGTCGATGATCGGCACGCCGAGGTAGCTGTGCAGCGGCGGGTGCCCGGGGGGCAGGCGCCCACCCCTCGGATCGGTCGCCATGTCGTTGCTGAGCACCACCTTGCCCCCGGCGAACACCTGCCCGAGCATGCCCTGCGGATTGGTCAGCATCATGTCGCCGCTGCTCAGTTGCTGCATCAGCGCGCGCGTCTCGTCGTTCCACGACAGGTCGGTGATGGCGTGGATCTTCAGCGCGGGCAGACCCTCCTTGGGGACCACTTCGCCAATCAGCGCATATCGGCTGCCGGTGAGCGCGCGCAGCGCCTCCTTCAGGAAGCTCCAGAGCGTATTCTGCGAGAGCAGCGCGCGATAGTCGGTCAGACCGCGGTGTAGCACCTCGAGCAGCGCATGCTCGCGCGCCTGGCGCTCGCGCACGGCGTTGATCTCGCGCAGATCGGTGAGAATGCCGATGAACTCCCGCGCCTCGGGCGGGCAATCGGGATCCGCGCAGGCCACTTCGCTCAAGGCCAGCTGAACCGGAATTGCTTCTCCATTGCGGTGAAGGGCTTCGACTTCGCGGGCCTTGCCCAGCAACCGGGTCTTTCCGCTCGCGATGTAGGCCGCGAGATAGCCGTCATGCTCGCTTGCGATCTCAGGCGGCATCAGCATCTTCACGTTCCGCCCGGCAAGCTCGGCCATGCCGTACCCGAGCATGTCCCGAGCGTGCGGGTTGACCTCCTGCATCTGCCCCAAGCCGTCGATGCGCACGATTCCGACGGCCGCACCTTCGTTGATCGTCTGGTAGCGCGCGGTGATGGCGAGCGTCTTGCGCGCTTCCGTGCGCAACTCGTTGGTACGTTGATGCAGGCGAACGAGGTGCTCCACCTGGTCTGCGAGCTGGCGCAGCCGCCCCCGGGCGGTTTCATCGAAGTCGCGCGGCTGGTAGTCGATCAGGCACAGCGTCCCCAACACATGTCCTTCCTCGGAATGTATGGGCGCGCCGGCATAGAACCTCAGGCCCGGATCGCCGGCGACCAGCGGGTTGTCTGCAAAGCGGGGATCCCGCCGGGCGTCCTCCACGACCAGAAGGCTGTCGAGGAACACGACGTGGCTGCAGAACGCGACATCGCGCGGCGTCTCGGTCGCACACAAACCCAGCCGCGATTTGAACCATTGCCGATCGCGATCGACCAAGGACACCAGTACGGTCGGAACGCCGAACAGACCGGCGGCGAGCCGGGTGAGATTGTCGAAGGCCGGTTCGGGAGAGGTATCGAGGATATCGAGCGACTGCAGCGAAGCCAGGCGCGCGGTTTCATTCTCGGGGAAAGGGGCAGACGGCATCCGGGGTCCTGAAGGTGAGCATTTCGGGGCGGCCGAGCGGAAGGTCATCCACCGTCCTCGAAGCCGCGTCCCAGCCCGAAGCCTGCCCATCTGTGCGAAGAATCCGCGTCACTCTACCAACAAAGTCTGCTTCGGAAGCAGGTGGACACGCCGTAAGCGTGTCGTGGTTGGCAGTACCGAAAGTTGCCCCCGACCGGGGAAGCGACACCCGCTTGATAGCCTGCCGCCCACTTCGGGTTAATCATTTTTAAGAAATTTGCCACTATACAAATATATTTAATTTTCCTTAAGTTTGTTCCTATCATGCCGAAGATAGACTTGTTACAGAGTTTTCCATTAGCTTCTTCCCTGCCGGTCTCCGGCAGGAAGAGCGGCTGCAAGCGGTCCGGACATTCCCAAGATCAATAAGAGAGCACCATGCGCAACAACCAGCCAGTCACCAACGTCGAAACCCTCCTGCCCGAAAACGAGTTCATCTACTCCCAGACCAACCTGAAGGGCATCATCGTGGAGGCCAACAAGGCCTTCGCGGACATCAGCGGCTTCACCCTGGAGCAGATGGTCGGGCAACCACACAACATCGTCCGCCATCCCGACATGCCTCCCGAGGCCTACGCAGATATGTGGGAGGACCTGAAGGCGGGACGGCCATGGCAGGGGCTGGTCAAGAACCGCCGCAGCGATGGTGGCTTCTACTGGGTAGTGGCGAACGCATCCCCCGTCCGTGAGAACGGCCAGATCGTCGGCTACCAGTCGGTGCGGACCCGCCCCTCGCGCGAACAGGTCGCCGCAGCAGAAGCGGCGTACAAGCGCCTCCGCAACGGCGATCGCTCCATCCGCATCGAGCACGGACGGGTGATCCCGGCGCGCCTGTCGGTGTGGGCGCGGTTCAACGACGTCCGGGTGCAGACCCTGGGCGGGAGCCTGCTGATGGTGCTGATGGCCGCGCTGCTCGTTCTCACTCCGCTCGTCGCCGTCCCATTCGAAGGCGACCTGATGCTGGGCCTGGGCGCCCTGACGCTGCCCTGGGCGCTGTGGATGCTGTTTGGCAGCATGCCAAGACTGAACCGGGATCTCGTCGCACTGGACGATTTCCTGCGGAAGGTGCTCAGCACCGGAGACCTCCGCCACCGCTTCAGCCTCGCACGTTACGACGCCCTGGGGCGGATCTCACGCAAGACCGATCGCTTCATCTCCTCGGTGCAGGCGACCATTCAGGGCATGGAAGACACCGCCCGGGGCGTCGCGGACGTGTCGGGCGAGGTTCGTTCCGGCGTCGTCACCGTCGACAAGTCCGCACGCAAGCAGGCGGACGCAACCCAGACCGCTGCGGCGGGCATCGAGGAAATCACGGTTTCGATCGCCGAGGTCGCCGAGCATGCCTCTTCGACGCACGCTGCGGCGGCGTCGGTGAGCAAGTCGTCCAAGCGCGGTGCAGCGCTCTCCGAAGAGGCGGTCCATTCCATCCGAACGCTGGCCGACACCGTCAAGGCCTCGGCCGCGCGGGTGGAGTTGCTCGGCGAGCAGTCGATCGAGATCTCGCGTATCACGGACGTGATCCGCGAGATCGCCGATCAGACGAACCTGCTCGCACTCAACGCGGCCATCGAAGCGGCTCGCGCGGGCGAAGCCGGTCGCGGGTTTGCCGTGGTGGCCGACGAAGTGCGCAAGCTCGCCGAACGCACGACCAAGGCCACGCTCGACATCAGTCAAATGGTGTCCTCGATCAGCGCCGACACCCACCAGGCCGTCGAGGGCATGCGCGCCGGCGCCGTGCACGTTGAAGACAGCGTCAAGCTGGTTGGCCAGGCAGAGGAGGCGCTGCGCGAGATCGACGCGCAGATGTCGCGAACGCTGGAGATGGTCAACGAGATCACGCACTCCTCAAGCGAGCAGCGCAATGCCATGCAGCTGATGGCGCAAAGCGTGGAACAGGTCGCGGACATGACCGACCAGAATGCGAGTGTGGTGAGTCAGACCAGCGCAGCCGTGGAGCGGCTGGACAATTCCGTCGCGCGGATGCGCAAGGCGGTGGGTCAATTCGCCATCTGAGCCCCCTGCAGCGCCCGTGCCCGCCGCAGCCGCCGCCGGCGCTGCGGTCGGCCACAGGCGGGCCTGCAAGCTTCCACTACAGACAAGCGCACATGGGGGCGCGCCAGGTGGAGACGGCGCGCTAGAATGCCGGGCTATCGGCCCTATGGGCCTGCCTGTATCGCTATCGCTGGAGCGCCTCGATGAAAACCCTCTCCGCCGCCCTGCTCATGCTCGCGTCCCTCACCGCGCTGGCCGAGACTCCGCCCAAGGGCGACTGCGCCACGCCAGCGCCCCGCCAGGACCTGAGCAACTGCGACTTTTCCGGTCGTGACCTGAGCGGCCACGATTTCTCCGGTACGGTGCTGGAGAACACGCGCTTCAACGGCGCACAGCTCAAGGGTTCGCGCTTCGACAAGGCGATGGCGAAGTGGACCAACTTCACTGGCGCACGCCTGGAGGGCTCGAGCTTTGCCGGCGCAAACCTGTTCCACGCCAAATTCAACGATGCCGACCTCAGCGACGCCAACCTGCAAGGCGCCAACCTGTTCGGCGCCATGCTGGTGGGCACACGGGCGCCGCGCGCGGATCTTACGGGTGCGTTCATGAAGGACGTGCACATGCCGGGCGCGGACCTCACCGGGGCCAGCCTGCGCAAGATCTATGGGCTGCGCTTCATCCTCGACGGCTCGAAGCTGCAGGGTGCGGACCTGTCCGAAGCCGACCTGACGGGCGCCAACCTGGAGGCGGTGGATTTCACCTCGGCCAAGGTGCGCGGCACACGTTTCTCGGGTGCGGTGATCCCGGAAGCGGTGTTCCGCAATGCAGATCTGTCCGACGCAGACTTCAGCCACGCCGATCTGGAAGGCAGCGATTTCGCCGGCGCGCAGAACATGCCCGCCAAGCTCAAGGAACAACTCGACAGCGCGCGCTGAGCGCACGCTGGAGCGGATGGCGGAAGAGAATGGGAGTCGAACCCACCTGGGACCGGCTGACGGCCCCACCTGGTTTTGAAGACCAGTCGCCCCACCGGGGAACGCCTCTCTTCCGTCGTGTCGTGAGCGGATTCTAACCTCGCAGGCCGCGCTTCGGCCGCCTGCGCATCAGTTTTCCCCCCATGCGGGCGGCTCGCCGCGCAGCACGTGCGCAAGGCGGTGTCCCGCGCCGACGCGGCGGGTAAAGCCGACGCGGTCGAAGAACTCCAGGATCTGGATCGCGCGCTTGCGCCCGCCCCCGATGCGGTCGCGGAAGTCCGCCGCGCGGATGCGCCCCTCGTTGGCCGCAGCGAGCTCGGTCGCGATCGCACTCAGCCGCGCCACCGTCACGCACGGATAGAACAGGTCGCGCACCACCTGGAAGATCTCGCCCCGCATCGCCACGCGGCGCAACAGGCTGCGCGTGGCGCCCTCCTCGAGCGCGCACAGGGCGGCGAGATCACGCACCCAGGGCGGGTCGTATTCGCCCGCCAGCAGGTGCGCCAGCATCGCATCGGCGCGCTCGCGGTCCGCGGTGCCGAGCTCGACGGTGTGCGTGGGCATGTGCCAGTACGAGCCCATGCGCACGAGCCGCCCGTCGTCGAGCAGCGCCTCCAGGCGGGAGAGGAACACCGCGGACGGCAGCTGCGGCGCGCACATCCGCCGCAGGCGCTCGCGCTCCACCCCGGGCTCGTCGGCGAAGTGTTCGTGGTGCGCGGCCAGGCGCGCAAGCACGCTCTCGCCGAGCGCCCCCCATGCCGCATGCGAGAAGATGCGTCCGCCGGCCTTCGTCGCCACATGGCGGGCATCGGGCAGCAGTTCGCCGATGCGCGCACCCGGCAGGTTGTGTGCGATCGCGAGTTCCTCGGGGTCGAGACCGAGGGGTGCGCGCTCGAGCAGCGCCGCGAGCCGGGCTGCGGGCTCGGGGGTCTCGAGCACCGCCAGCATGGCGAGACGCTCGGGGCGGCGACGGTGGCGCGCCGGCGGAAAGGGGTCGAGCACCCTGCCCCCGCCCAGGGTCTTACTGCCCGCTGCGTCCCGGATCACGATGCGGTCGCCGCAGCAGGCGAACAGCGGCCGGTCGCACACCGCCTGCACCAGGCCGCTCGCCCCCGGCGCGAGCCCGCCGGCCTCGAGCGCCTCATCCAGCAGCGCCAGCCGCGCCATGACGTGTCCGCCGGCATGGTGCAGTGTCACGCTGGACCACTGGCCGAGCTTGCGCGGCGCATCGGGGAGTAGCTGCAGGCGCAGGTCGATGCGATCGGTGGCGCGGGCAGCCTGCGGCGTGAGCAGCCAGTCGCCGCGCTCGACCTCGCCGTAGTCGATGCCGGCCAGATTGACCGCGCAGCGGCTGCCCTGCGAGCCAGACTCCGAGATGCGGCCATTGACGCGCAGCCCGCGCACGCGCAGCGCGCGACGCAGCCCATCCGCACGCGCCAGCAGCACCGTGTCGCCGCTGCGCACCGTGCCTGCATGCACGGTACCGGTGACGATCGTGCCTGCGCCAGCGAGCGCGAAGCGGCGGTCCACCACGAGACGGAATCCGGCATCGGCCGGCTGCATCGACTCCTCGCGCGCCACCGCGCGGAGGTGCTCGCGCAAGGGTTCGATGCCCTCGCCGCTCAGCGCCGACACCGCGAACACGGGGCTGCCCGCGAGCGAAGTCGGGGCGAGCAGCGCCGCGATGTCGGCATCGACCTCGGCGACGCGCGCAGGCGGCACGCGATCGCACTTGGTCAGCGCCACCGCGCCGCGCGCGATGCCGAGCAGGTGCAGGATCGCCAGATGTTCACGCGTCTGCGGCATCACCCCGTCGTCGGCCGCCACCACGAGCAGCGCGAAGTCGATGCCGCTCGCGCCCATCAGCATGGTGGGGATGAAGCGTTCATGGCCGGGCACGTCGATGAAGGCGAGCGTGCGCGCCGCATCCACCCCCGCCGCCTCGTCCAGCGGCGCGAACGCGTAGCCGAGCTCGATGGTGATGCCGCGCGCCTTCTCCTCGGGCAGGTGGGTGGTGTCGATGCCCGTGAGCGCGCGCAGCAGCGTGGTCTTGCCGTGGTCGATGTGGCCTGCGGTACCGATCAGCATGCGCGCGTACCTCCGCCGCCAAGGCGCGCGAGTTGATCGGCGAAGGCCGCCTCATCCTCCGCACGCAGGCAGCGCAGGTCCAGCCACAGCGCGTTGTCGGCGATGCGTCCGACGACCGGCACCGGCAGGCTGCGCAGCGCCTTCTCGAGCCGGTTCAGCGTGCCGCCCTTGCGTTGCGGCCGGCATACCAGGCCGGCCGACGGCAGCCGGTCCACGGGCAGACTGCCCGAGCCGATCTGCGAGCGCATCGGCTCGACCGTCACGGTGAGCGGCCAGGCGGCGAGCGCACCGGCAAACGCGGGCTGCAGGCGCTCGGCCTGGGCGAGGATCTCGCCTTGCGCGCGGGTGAGCAGACGCAGGCTCTCGAGCCGCTCCGCCAGGCGGTCTGGGTCGCGATACAGGCGCAGCACCGCCTCCAGCCCGGCGAGGGTGATCTTGCCCACACGCAGCACGCGCTTGAGCGGGTTCTTCTTGATCTTCGCAATCAGCTCACGCCGGCCGACCAGGATGCCGGCCTGCGGGCCTCCGAGCAGCTTGTCCCCGGAGAAGGTGACCAGATCCGCCCCGGCCGCGATCGCCTCGCGCGGCGTGGGCTCGTGCGGCAGGCCCCAGGCCTCTAGCCCGGTGAGCGTGCCCGAGCCGAGATCCTCGACGAAGGGCAGGCCGTGGCCGTGCGCGATCGCGGCGAGCTCGGTGCGCGGCACCTCCTTGGTGAAGCCCTCGATCGAATAGTTGCTGGTGTGCACCTTCATCAGCATCGCGGTACGCGGGCCGATGGCTTCCTCGAAGTCGCGTGCATGGCAGCGGTTGGTGCAGCCCACCTCGACCAGTTTCGCGCCGGCGCGCTTCATGATGTCGGGGACACGAAAGGCGCCGCCGATCTCGACCAGTTCGCCGCGCGAGACGATCGCCTCCTTGCGCTGCACGAGCGTGTTGAGGAGCAGGAACACCGCCGCGGCGTTGTTGTTGACCACGGTTGCCGCCTCGGCGCCGGTGAGCTCGACGAGGAGCTCCTCGACCAGATCGTCCCGGTCGCCGCGTCCGCCGGAGGCCAGGTCGTACTCGAGCGCGCAGGGGTGGCGCGCGGCGTCGACGATGGCGGCGATCGCCTCTTCGGGCAGGGTGTCGCGGCCCAGGTTGGTGTGCAGCACGGTGCCGGTGAGGTTGAACACCCGCCGCAGCCTGGGCAGGCTGGCGGCCTCGATGCGATGCAGGACGCCATCGCGCAGCGCCCCGGCATCCGGAAGCGCAGCGCCGGCGCGGATGGCCTCGCGCACGCTGGCGAGCTCGGTGCGGATGGCATCGGTCACGACGTGGCGGCCATAGGCCTGGGCCTGCTCGACGAGGGCGGGCTCGGCCAGCAGGCGATCGACGGACGGCAGGGAAGCGAGGGAGGCTGTAGTCATGATTCGAATGAACGATCGGCGAGGTGCTAGCAACGAAAGACCGGCATAAAAACCGTCGGTCGATGAAAGACAAGCTTGTGCAGCATCCGCCCGGGTGCAGAAGCGGAAACCCCGCCTCTGGGGCGGGGTCCTCGGGTGCTCCGAAAGGCGGGGCCGGGATGGATCACTCCATCGACGGATTCCACACCTTCCACACCTTGCCGACCAGGTCGGGACCCGGCTTCAGCGTCGGCTTACCCGGCTCCCAGCCGGCCGGCGTGGCTTCCGCGCCGCCGGTTGCCCGCACGTGCTGGAAGGCCTGCACCTGACGCACGGTTTCCGCAAGCTTGCGGCCCACGGGCGGGGTCATCACTTCCATGGCCTGGACCACACCATCGGGGTCGATGATGAAGCGGCCACGCAACTCGATGCCCTGCGCGTCGTCATAGACGCCGTAAGCGCGTCCGATGTTGCCTGCCTGATCGGACAGCATGTGGAAACGCACGCCGCCGTCGACCATCTTCGACAACTCCTCGTCGTTCCAGATCTTGTGGACGAAATGGCTGTCCACGCTGACCGAGAATACTTCTACACCCAATGCCTGAAGAGCATCATATTGCGCTGCGACCGCAGACACTTCTGTTGCTCAGACGAACGTGAAGTCACCAGGGTAGAAACACAGCATCACCCACTTACCGGCATAGTCCGAGAGCTTCACGCTGGTGAAGCCACCCCGGTAGTAAGCGGGCGCCGCAAAATCGGGGGCTTTCTGCCCGACGCGAGCGACCATTGAAGGCACCTCCTTCTGACTGGCAGAGTCCGCTGGAGCCGGCCCTGTTTCGACAGGCGCATCGGGTACCGAACCCGATACTCGTGCGCACGAAGCGCTTTGCTCTTCCATATGCACCTCCATGCCATGCCAAGGCGTGACCGGCCTTTCGTGCTGCATCGAAAAAAGCCACGCCAGGACACGCGTTTGAACGGTAGTCGATAAGCTACCGCTGATAAGCCTACGCCCGGCCCCGCCACGGATCAATCCCGAGCGGCGAGAAAAGCGGCAGAAAAATCGGGCAAAATCTGCCAATCCACGCCAAACGCTGCCAAGTTCACCCTGACATCTGCCACAGGCACCGATTCAGCGCACGAGGCATACGATGTCCGAACAGCTCCAGCGAGTTCAGACCATTCCCAAGGCAGATCCCTTCGAAACCCACGCCAGACCCTACGACGACTGGTTCGAGCGCCACCCTGCGATCTATCCGTCCGCGTTGTTTACCCTGCGCACCTTCGTCCCGGTCGGCAGGCGCGGACCGCAGCTCGGCGTGCTACGCTTGACTGCGAGCGAAGGGCCTGGGCAAAGCCCGCAACACGGAAGCGACCGGAAGACATCATGAGCACCAACACCCCGCTATCGGACCTGCGCAAGAGCTACGAGCAGGGCACGCTGGAAGAGCACGACTCGGCCAGCGAACCGCTGCAGCAGTTCGCGAGTTGGCTCGCGCAAGCGTTGGAGCGCGGGCTGCCCGAGCCCAATGCGATGACGGTGGCCACGGTGGGCGAGGATGGCCGCCCCTCGACGCGCCCGGTACTGATCAAGGGCTACGACGCGCGCGGCATCGTCTGGTATTCGAACTACCACAGTCGCAAGGGCCGCGAACTCGAAGCCCGCCCCTTTGCCGCACTGCAGTTTCACTGGGTGGAGATGGAGCGCGTGGTGCGCATCGAGGGCCGGGTGGAAAAGGTGTCCGCGACCGAGTCCGACGAGTATTTCGCCAGCCGCCCGCTCGCACACCGCATCGGCGCCTGGGCCTCGCCGCAGAGCGAGGCCATCGCCGGGCGCACGCTGATCGTGTCGCGCGCCGCGGAATACGGCCTCAAATTTGGCCTCAACCCGCCCCGGCCGCCGCACTGGGGCGGCTACCGCCTGGTGCCGGACTACTGGGAGTTCTGGCAGGGCCGTACGTCACGCCTGCACGACCGCATCGCCTACCGTCTGCAGACCGATGGCAGTTGGGCCCGAGAACGGCTGGCGCCCTGACTGCAGGCGAAGTCCTGACCCTGCCACCGCCACGGGCAGGCCAAGCCTCCACCACCACTCTGGGACGCGCGGACGCGCGGCCTTGCCTTTTCCCTTGCCTTCGGTAGAACACTGCACCGATCATTGAGGCCGTTTTTCATCCACGAGTAACCATGAACACCCCGACCACCGCGCAACACACCGCGGGCGAAGCCCCTGCGATCATCCTCCCCGATCCCGAGAGCATCTTCCTCACGCGCGCAGAACGTTTCGACGCACTGGCGCTGCACCACGGCCTGGGCGAATGGCTCGCCTTCCTCGGCCGGCTTTCGCGCGCCCAGGACAAGGCACTGAAGGCCGCGGAGCCCGACCTTGCGCCCCCCGCAACGGAAACCCTCGAACTGGCACGCAAGCACCGCATGCCACCGGTCAGCGTCGCCTCATTCCAGCGCCCGATCGTCTGGCACGACATCCTGCGCAGCATCGTCGGCGATCTGCTCGAGAACGCACCCGTCGGCGCCCGGGAAACCCTCGACGCGCTCCTGCTCACCAGCGCGGAAGAGCTCGACAAGCTGGCCGAGAAACTACTCAACGGCGAACCCGAGCGCGCCGACATGGACCGCCTGCCCTACATCGCTGCCGCGATGCAGGTGGTGTTCACCGCGGTCGCCAGCAAGCTCGACGCCACGGCCTTGCCGCGCATGGAGGCGCACAGCACCTGCCCGGTGTGCGGCAGCCACCCCGTCGTGAGTGTGATCCGCAGCGAAGGCCCCACCGCCGGCCTGCGCTATGTGCACTGCACCCTGTGCAACACCGAATGGGAGGTTCCGCACGCCACCTGCGTCACCTGCGGCGACCGTGAGAAGGTCACGCTGCACGAGATCGATGGCGACGACGGCATCGCGCGTGCCGAATCCTGCGGCGCCTGCGAGAGCTACATGAAGCTCATCGTCCAGGGCCCGAACGCGCGGGTCGACCCGATCGCCGACGACCTGGCCTCGGTGGCGCTGGACATGCTGGTGGACGACGCCGGTTTCGTGCGCAGCGGCCCGAACTACCTGCTCATCGGCGCCGGAGAGTAAGACGGCAAGCGGGGCTGCGCAGGCGCCCGATTGCACGGGCGCCTGACGCTTAAACGCGCAGCAGCAACACCTTCAGCGGCGGATTGTCGTCGCGACTGGGGAAATCCGCTTCCGGGGCGATCCATTCCGCCTCGCGCAGGGGGCGCCCCGCCTTGCGGGCGCTGCGGTCGAGCTGGTCTAGCCAGTCCTCGCGCCGCACACGCGCAACGTTGTTGCAGCAGATCAGCGTACCGCCCTCCTCGGTGGCAAGCAGCGCCGGCTTGAACAGCGCGGCGTAGTCATGCACCAGGTCGACCACGCCGAAGGGGCTCTTGGCGTAGCGCGGCGGATCGAGGAAGACGAGATCGAAGCGGTGCGGCGCCAGCTCGGGAAAGGGCGGCAGGTGCTTGCCGCGCACCACCTTCGGCTGACCGATGCCCGCGTACTGACGCAGGGCGGCGAAGGCATCCGACTTGATGAAGCGCACACGGATCGGTAGCTCGTTGAGGCGGGCATTGTCCTTGCCGACCGCGAGGCTCGACTCGGCAAAATCCACATTCACCACATGACGCGCGCCCGCCTTGGCCGCCGCGACACCGACGCCACAGGTGTAGGCGAACACATTGAGCAGGGACTTGCCCTCCGACTCCTGCATCACCCGCCGGCGCGCCGCACGCAGATCGAGGAACAGCCACGGATCCTGCCCCGCATGCCGGGCCTGGAAGCGGTAGCGCACGCCGAGCTCGGAGAACTCCGAAAGTTGTTCGGCCAGAGCCTGCTGCTCCGGCGAAAGGGCGTTGGCGATGCGGGAGTTCTTTCCGCTGCGGTCATTCCAGACCAAGGGCAGGCCCGGCAGGGCACCACCGTAGAAGGCCTCCAGCTCGGCCAGTTGCTCGGCCGTCAGCGGCCGGTGGAAGGTCTGCACCAGCAGCACCGAGCCATAGCGGTCGACCGTGACCCCGGGCGCACCTTCGACGGTGCCGTGAAAAAGACGATAGGCATCGGTCTGCTCGGCAGCCAGCTGTTCAATCAGGGGCGCTCGGGCGGCAAGCGCGGCCGAGAGCAGGTCGGTGAGGGAGGAGGACATGGCGGTTCCAGCACAGGGCGCGCCAGTATGCCCGACTGCGCGCCGGATGCGCATCCTTGGAAGGGTGCGCCGCAATCCGGCCGCCCTGCCCGTGCAGCGCCTTCTGCGCAGCGGTGCACATGAACAATCGCCGGTCCCGCACAACTGTCCTCTGCACTCTCGGCGTCAGCATTCCGAGCAGCGCCGTAAGGCGTTCGCTCGAAGGAAGGGCTAGGCGTCATCTTCGGTTCGCGAAGCTCAGTGTTCATTGCCCGCGTACACCCACATTGGCTCTGTTCTGCCCGCTCGCTCGAACCCCATCGACTTGTAGAACTCCACGGCCTCTCCATCCGCAGTAAGCATCTTCTGATGGAACCCCTCGTACTTCTCCATCAGAGTGCCCATCATCGCTCGTCCGACGCCTTGGCGTTGAAACTCGGGGGGCACAAGCATGTGCGGGAAGTACACAACCAGGTGGCCGTCCGAGATAGCATTTCCTAGACCGACCAAGCGGCCTCCCACTCGAGCGGTAACCAGCGCATGGGAGTTCCGAAGTGCCGCAAGAAGCTGACCTGGCTTCTCAGCAGAGGACCAAGCGTTTGCTTTGTAGAGCTTGACAACCTCAATGTCATCGAGATGAGTCGTTCAAAGATATGGTCAATGACATTTCGCTGTGCCTCATGTGAGACGCCTTACTTTATTTTGGGGTAACAGTTCTGCCGCATAACATCGGAATGCCGGATGACTTTTCGACCTCAACTGCCGGTAGCTCGAAGGGGGCACTCAGCAGCGATGTGTTGGTCACCTGCCGTTCGAGCGTCACGCGACGGCGAACGGCAGCTTAACCATCCTGCCAACTGGAACTACCCGATTCGGACCTTCGACGGTCGGGCGTATCAACGACTGGTTTTTGATTATCGCAGCCACACGTAATGCGCCCCACCCTCTAAGCGTGTCCGCTATTATGGACAAAACATCATGTGTTTGTCTATAATAGCGAAATGCCGCGCAAGCCACCAATCGTCTTTCCGCAGGAGCAGAGGCTGCTCTCCCAGCTGGGAGAGCGGCTGAAGCTCGCGCGCATGCGGCGAAAGCTGAGCAACGCCGTGGTGGCTCAGCGGGCCGGCATCTCAAGAACCTCCCTCTACAAGGTGGAGGCGGGTGACCCAGGAGCAACCTTGGGCACTTACATGCGAGTCATGGCGGCCCTGGGTCTAGAGGCCGACATCAATGCGCTAGCCGCAGACGACAAGGTGGGCCGCAAGCTGCAAGACTTGGCACTCGAAGCGCCTGCGTCAGCACCGCGACGCCGTCGAGCTGCCACAAATGAACCGCCGACTCCTGCCGTCCGTCCGGATGGCACCGGGAGCGCGTCATGAGCACCCAAGCCAACGCCTTGGAAGTTTGGCTCGATTGCGACTTGGGGCCGCCATGCCTGGTCGGCACCTTGGCACACGACCGTGGCCAGATTCGGTTCCATTACGAGCGCGTGTGGCTGCGCGACGCGCGAGCGTTCGCGCTTGACCCTGACCTATCGCTGGACGAAGCGCCATTCTTTCCCAAGCCAGAGCTGGGCAACTTCGGCATCTTCCTGGACTCGTCCCCTGACCGGTGGGGCCAGACGCTGATGAAGCGGCGAGAGGCGCTGCAAGCCAAGGACGAGAAACGCACGCCGCGGACGCTGTACGCATGGGACTTCCTCATCGGGGTGCAGGACTTCACCCGGCAGGGGGCGTTGCGCTTTCGGCTTGCTGGCACTGAGGAATTCCTGGGCAACGAGATGATGGCAGCACCGCCCATCACTACTCTGCGCGAGCTGGAGGCGGTGGCATATCAGCTGAGCAGCCGCCGCATCGACGACCTCGACGCGTTGCGCAAATGGCTGTCCGTGTTGGTTGCGCCTGGCGCATCTTTGGGTGGCGCACGGCCGAAAGCCAACTTCACGGAGGCGGATGGCTCCCTGTGGATTGGCAAATTCCCGGCGCGAGACGACGACCGGGATGTCGGTGCCTGGGAGCTCGTGGCCCACAGTCTCGCGCTGAAGGCGGGGGTGGATGTTCCTGCCGCGAAGGCCGTGCGCCTGAACAATGAGTTCCACACCTTTTGCGTGCAGCGTTTTGACCGTGCCAACGGAACGCGACGGTTTTATGCTTCCGCGATGACCTTGCTACGCAAGGAGCAGAGCGAGGGCACAAGCTACCTAGAGCTGGCCCAGTTCCTTCGGGGTAAGGGCGACGGTGCGCATGCGGATGCCGACCTGGAGCAGCTATTCCGCAGGGTGGCTTTCAACGTCGCAATTGGGAACAGGGACGACCACCTGCGCAATCACGGGTTCGTGCTGGGCGCGACAGGCTGGCGCTTGGCGCCGGCGTTCGACGTGAACCCGAACATCGACAAGGCAGAACACGTCCTCAATATTGATGACGCAGACAACCGTCCGAGCCTACAAACAGTTCTGACCACTGCAACCTTCTACGGGCTGACTGAAGAACGGGGCAAGCAGATTGTCGAAGAGGTCGCTTCTGCGGTCGATGGGTGGGAAAGCCTAGCTAGGCAGGCCGGCATTGCCCGCGGCGATGCCCTCTAGGTCAAGATGGTTGTCGCCTCGATAGAATCTGAAACCCGAGGGCGATAACGGAAGAAAGAAGTGGCCAGGTACGGACAAGCATTCAAGGA